>NZ_JBQOJB010000003.1:0-272344 GCF_054971365.1 Marinococcus salis
GGTTGGATGATATTGGATATAATTTCCAATATTTACTTCTATGACCAACATTTGTTTTCAAACCTGCAACTTAAAAGATAGTTATTCATTAAAGGAATATTATGGATAATATATATTCTATAAAATTAAGCTAAAAATCATGTTTTAGCAACTAGCAAAAGCGAGTACAACGTAACCACGTCTTTACTCGCTTAATAATATCTAATCATTATCATCTTCCACTAATTTTTTAGATTTATCTATACTGTCTATGGTTTCTTGAAAGTTTTTAGAGACATAACTCATAAATAAAATATCAATAATATGAAGTTGGGCTATTCTTGTTGAAGTTGCTGCGCTGCGACTGATAGCTTCCTTTTTAGGCGAAGAATATATCGCACAGTCCACTAGATCTGACATTGAACTCTTTCCGTATTTAGTAATACCTAAGGTGCGTACTTTTAATTTTTTCGCCTGTTTTAATATGTTTATCGTTTCCTTCGTTTCCCCGGAAAAAGATATAAATATAGCTAAATCGTCCGGACCACAGTGAGCTAATGTAGTTAGAGTTAAATGAGGATCTTCAAAATAATAACTGTTTAACCCCACACGAAGAAATTTTTGCTGACAATCATACGCAATTATGCCTGAAGCGCCGATCCCATAAATAATTATTTTGGAACTGCTCTCTAGCCATTCCAATGCTGTTTCTATCTTTTCTTTTTGAATGTAATCTTTAGTTTCGCTGATCATACTAACTGTATTATATGTCATTTGATCAATGATATTAACAACAGGTTCATTTACTTGTATATCTCTATACTCAAATGAATCACTTTGCTGAAGATCCCCGGCTATTCTCATCTTCAAATCTTGAAAACTTGATAATTTCATTGATTTACATAAACGTACCACAGCTGCTGAGCTGGAATTACTGCTTTCACCTAATTCCTGTGCTGTCATTGTTACAGCTGCGTCAGGATGGTCTTGGATATATTGAGCAATTTTTTTCTCAGAAAGCGGCAGTCTACTCTCAATAATCTTAAGCATTGATAACCCGCCTGATATTTGTGCCATAAACCTACTCCCTACTAAAAAATAATAATAACGACATAATTACATACAATACTACCTATTAAAGAAAAACTAATCCAACTTAATTTAGAAAAAGAGTAGTTTTGCAATTTTACGATTTTCACCGTTAAAATACTAAAAAAAACAAATAAACTTATACTCATAGCCAAAAACATGCTCAAGCTGTCAGATTCAAATGCAGATTGGAAAACCGGATATATGAAAAACAACCCTGCGCTTAATAGCAAAATTAACAGTCCAACAACTTTAAAATTTCTATTAGGAAAAGATATAGACAGCATATTGAACCTCCTATATAGAAGGCTAAAATAATTTTTAGCCCTCTTTTCTTTTTACTTTATTATGATGTTCTTTCTTTCTGCTTTTTATCGCTGTCTATTTCTTCCTCCTCTTCATTCTTTTCCTGTTTTAACAGCTGATTGTCATAAATCTTAAAAAATGGATAATAAATCATACAGGATAAAAAGATATTAACAAATACCAGGACAATCGCCCGCCAATCTCCACCTGTTGCCAGATAAGCTCCTATAGGCGCTGGTAGTGTCCATGGGGGCATCACGTATGTTTCGGAAACCAATCCAAGAACGGTTGCAATATAAGAAAGTGTGGCCAAGATAAGTGGAATGGAAACAAACGGAATAATAAGTATAGGGTTCAACACAATAGGAGCACCAAATATTATCGGCTCATTAATATTAAATAGTCCAGGCACAGCTGTTGTCCGCCCCAGCGTTTTCGAATATTTTGATTTTGCAAATAAAAGCATGACAATCACGAGTCCCAAAGTGGAACCTGCGCCACCAATCCAAATGAACCATTGGAAAAATGTTTCAGGAGCCACGTGAGGAAGGCTGTTTCTGCCAT
Source organism: Marinococcus salis (assembly GCF_054971365.1). Taxonomy (NCBI): domain Bacteria; kingdom Bacillati; phylum Bacillota; class Bacilli; order Caryophanales; family Bacillaceae; genus Marinococcus; species Marinococcus salis. Next base: position 1,939 of record NZ_JBQOJB010000003.1, read on the forward strand.
CTGCTACTGCAGCTGAGTTTTCCACCAAGTACACTTCCCAAAACGGGCGGGCAACAGTACCTACTATAGAGACCCCGTGAATCCCAAAAGACCAAAAAAATGTTATCAAAAATACTGGAATAATTACTCCGACAAAACTGTCACCTACAGCAACAATTGGAGCCACTGCCTGTTCTACTAAATGATGAATATCCAATCCAATTAACACAGTTACTATCGAAATACCTACAATTACAATAGCTACTGGAATCAAAGCTTCAAACGAACGTGATACAGAGGTTGGAACCTGGGGAGGCATTTTAATTGTTACATTTTTTTCTTTGCATAAACGCATAACTTCAACTGCGAAAATAGAACAAAGCATAGATACAAATAAACCGGCTGGACCCAGCGGCTCCATTGGCAGTACATATTCGGTTTCATTTATGATTTGCGGAGTGATGGTAAGTAATAATGCTGCTACAGCAATTTGTGCACCAGACAACGCATCTATCCCGTAGCTTCTGGCCAGATTATATCCTATACCAAAAGCTACGTAGAGAGACATTATAAACATCGTGAGCCGATAAGGGATTAATATATCTGCTGCATTGTTACTTGCCCATTCTGTAACTCCCCAATTTTGAGGTAATGGAGGAGAAGCGATAATCAGGAAAAAAGAACCAATTATGATAAAAGGAAGCGCTGAAATAACACCGTCTCTGATTGCCTGCAAATGTCGCTGTTCGGCCAGTCTCGCCATAGGTCCAGATAATTTTTCATCCATCCAATTTGCAAAGTTATTCATTATGCCCGCCTCCCTTTATTGGTTCACTGTGCTATTCATGGTTTCAAGCATTTGTTTACCTCCCATAGGATTGTAGGCATTTGGAGGAATTTGTCCACACGGAATACTTTCAGCCTGCGCAATTTTTTCGATCTTTTTAAATTGATGTCGTATTTGCGGTGCTACCATGCAAACATTCCAGTCATTTTTTATTTCATCCTCTACCTCGCTGCTTCCAATTGCTTTTACGTGCAGCTCTTGCCCATTTTTTTCTGCCTCTTTCTTTAATGCATCCACAGCGATAGCACTCGACATTCCACCTGAACAAATAAATAATACGTTCATCATAAACCCCCTAAAATTTAAAATTTTATTTTAACCTGAGTACATTATATGCTAATATAAAATTAAATTTCAACAATTTACTGAAATTTTTCAAAATTTTGGTTTGAAAGGAGTTTTTTCTATGGATACAACATACGAACAGGACATTTTTGAAATCATTTCTAATGCAGGTGATGCTAAGAGCCTGGCTTATGAAAGCCTGGAAATGGTCGAGAATAAAGATTACAAAGAAGCTGATGAAAATCTACAATTGGCGGATGATCAACTGAAACGGGCGCACAATACACAAACAAGATTAATTCAGAATGAAATTAATGGCGATAAAGTCACTATGTCCTTGCTGATGGTTCATGCCCAGGACCACCTTATGGGCGCTGAATCAGAAATCACCTTGATTAAGCATTTAATTTCTTTACAAAAGCAAATTCATGGCTAAAAAACCAGTTCTTAAGTTATTTTATTTTGAAATTTTATTTCAAAAAAGAAAGGATGATTATAATTAAAAAGCTAGGCATTTCTATTTACCCAAATCACGCTTCTTATGAAGACAATATTAATTACATCCGCCAGGCTCATGAGTACGGTTTTTCGAAAATATTTATGTGCCTTCTCTCCGTTGAAGGTTCAAAATCTGCTATTTTAAGCGATTTCAAAAAGACGATAACGGAAGCAAAACATTTAGGCTTTGAAATTGTAGTGGATGTCAGCCCAAAAACTTTCACCGCATTGGATATCGATTATAATGATTTGTCTTTTTTTAACGATTTAGGCGCTGATGGCCTCCGATTAGATCTCGGTTTTACTGGACTTGAAGAAGCAAAGATGACTCATAATAAATTCGACTTAAAAATCGAAATTAATATGAGCAACGCCACCCACTACATCGATAATATTCTTTCTTATCAGCCCAACCGTGAAAATCTAATTGGCAGCCACAACTTTTACCCACAGCGCTACACAGGTTTATCTTATGACTTCTTTGAAGAATGCAGCCTGAAATTCCTTAAGTACGGCCTCCATACCAGTGCATTCATTACCTCTCCTGAAAGTTCTTTCGGTCCCTGGCCTATCATGGAAGGCATGCCTACTCTGGAGGAACACCGAAATCTTTCATTAAAAACGCAGGCAAAACACCTCTTTGCGACTCAATTAATCGATGACGTTATTATTAGCAACTGTTTTGCCTCAAATGAAGAGATGAGCATTCTTTCAAATTTATCTAAAAGCATGATTACTTTTAAGATTCATTTGGCCGATAACGTTACTGAGTTGGAAAAAACAATTCTTTTTCAAGAACCCCACTTTTATCGCGGGGATGTTTCTGACTATGTTATTCGGTCTACACAAAGCCGTGTAAAGTACAAAGAATATTCTTTTCCGGCTCATGATTGCAACAATATTCAACGCGGAGACATTGTCATAGGTAATGATAATTACGGTCAATACAAAGGAGAACTCCAAATCGCTCTAAAAGAAATGCAGAACGATGGTAATAAGAATATCATTGCCAGAATTGATGATGAAGAAAATATTTTATTGAACTATTTGAAGCCTTGGGAGATGTTCGCCTTTGAATAAATCTTTTTACGGGCAATACATCGTAGTAATAGATGCTGGTGGCACAAAAACTGTAGGGACTCTTGTAGAAATGCAGTCGGAAAAAATTTTATTTCAAATTCAGACCGGGCCGGGCAACATTGTCAGTAATAATGATTCCGCTGAACAAAATATTGAAGATGCCTTAATACAATGTGCTGAACAAATACAAATAAAACCACGCCGGGCCATTATAGGAATTGCTGGTTTTAACACATATAAACACCGATGGCATACCCCTTTGCATTGGTACAACTATATAAACGATAACATTGCAGTTACCAGTGATATTGAATTGGCTTATCGGGCAGAATTCCCTGAAGGAGAAGGTATGCTTGTAATTTCCGGCACTGGGGCCATTATTTGCTTGGAGCATCAAAACAAATTGAAGACTCTTGGAGGTTGGGGGCATCTATTGGGTGATGAAGAAAGTGCATATGGAATTGGCAAAAAGGCTATACAGCAGGTTTTAGAAAGTATGGAATACTGCTACAGATCTATACTTAAAGATCAATGGATAAAAGATGATTATCCCGCCTCAAGCAATAAACTTAAAGAATGGTTTTACTGCCAGGATAAGGAAACCATTGCCCAGCTCTCTCTTTGGGTAGAATCAACAGCTAAAAATGGAAATTCAGAAGCGCAGAGCATTATAAGCGAAGCCTCACGAAAGATGGCAGGCAGTGTTTATAAAGCTATTACATCTCTCGGCTTGCCTTCCAGTATTCCTTTGGTCGTTAAAGGAGGAATGTTTGAAAACAATGAAAGATATTTTAACGAATTCCAAAAGCATATAAGCAATTTTCAATTAACAAATACGGTATCGAAATCAAATAAAAACATATTTGTTGAAGCCGCCTGCTTCAATTATTACAAGGGAGTGAGGAAATGAAAAATATAGATACAGAAAAGCGAAATCCGAAAACTACAAACATTGACAATTTACCAACCAATAAAATGCTGGAGTTGATCAACAATGAGGATCAAACGGTTCCTTTAGCTATTGCAGACATCATCCCAATTATCGCTGAATCGGTTGATCGTATAACTTCTTCCATGAATAAAGGAGGCCGTTTATTATATGTAGGTGCCGGCACAAGCGGACGATTAGGCGTACTTGACGCTGTCGAATGTCCACCGACATTTAATGCAGAACCTTCTAATGTATTAGGTGTAATTGCCGGGGGCGAAAAAGCAATTTTCCAGGCTGCAGAAGGTGCAGAAGATGATATAGAAGCAGGCAGAAAAGATATTCAAAATCTTAATGTAAATAAAAACGACACGATTGTTGGTATCGCCGCAAGCGGCCGGACCCCATATACTATAGGAGCCTTAGAAGCTGCTAAGGAAAACAGTGCTCATACCATTGCATTAGTCTGTTCCTACGGCTCTCCATTAGCTGAAACCGCCGACACCGCTTTGGAAGTAAACACAGGACCAGAAGCCATAACGGGGTCAACACGCATGAAAGCCGGAACTGCTCAAAAATTAATACTAAACATGCTATCAACAGGCACTATGATTCGCCAGGGAAAAGTTTATGGAAATCTGATGGTGGATCTTCAGCCATCAAATATTAAACTTCGTGAAAGGGCTCTTAGTATTATTATCGAAGCCACAGGATGCTCGGAATCTGAAGCCATTGATGCACTGGAAAATTATAAAGAAGTTAAACCTGCTATAGTCTCGCTTTTAACTTCACTTCAAGGTAACGAAGTAGCTAATGCCCTTCTTCGTCATCGTGGTCGCATTCAGGATATATTAAATGGATATCCTTCTGCTGATACTTTAAATAAAAGCTGAACCAAGAATTCAGGGGGTAATTATTTTGAAAAAAAGATTAGCATTTTTAGCAATGGCTTTGATGATGATAATCCCTTATACAGGCACCGCTACCGCTAAAGCAGAGAGTGATTCTTACCAGCCTAAAAGAGAGATGAGAGCAGCCTGGATAGCCAGTGTTGAAAATATTGATATGCCGCCAGGGAAAAATAAAGAAGAATTTAAAGACTGGGCTGCTAACACTATGTCACAGATTGAAAATCAAAATTTTAATTCTGTGGTGTTTCAGGTTAAACCCGCAGGCGATGCCCTGTACCCTTCTGACATAGAGCCCTGGTCCTCTTATATAACAGGAGAAAATCAAGGGACTGATCCAGGGTATGACCCTTTACAAATAATGCTCGATGCTGCACATAAGCGTGGTATTGAATTACATGCCTGGGTTAATCCATATCGATTGACGATGCCGGGAGAAGAGCTATCGGATTTGTCTGAAACAAATGTGGCTGTTAAACATCCTGACTGGGTGGTAAATTACGGAGATCAATATTACTTGGATCCTGGTATTCCAGAAACGCAGAAGTATGTGATAAAAACGATCGAAGAATTAGTGAACAACTACAATATTGATGCAGTGCACATGGACGACTATTTCTACCCTTACAGAATTGCAGGTGAAGATTTTCCGGATAGTGACTCTTTCGATCAGTTCGGAGAAAATTATGAAGATAAAGAAGACTGGAGAAGAAATAATGTAAATACTCTCGTGGACGATATCAATACTGCGATTAAAAGTATAGACCCTTCTGTGGAGTACGGTATATCCCCATTCGGAGTATGGAGAAATGACTCCGTAGATCCAAGTGGCAGTGATACTACAGCCGCTCAAACCAACTATGACGATTTATATGCAGATACTCGTCAGTGGATAAAAAATGGTTCTTTAGACTACATTACTCCGCAAATTTATTGGTCAAGAGATTTCCAGCCAGCAAATTATACAATATTGCAGAAATGGTGGGAAAACGAAGTAGACCAATACTCACAAGTTCACCCTACTAATTTATACATTGGATTAGCTGACTATAAAGTAGGCACAGACACGATCGATGATACATGGAATAACCCTGCCGAGTTAACCGAACAAATCGAAGATAACCGTGATTACTCCCGTATTGAAGGCCAAATGCATTTCTCATGGTCCAAAATTTTGCAAAATAACCTTGGTTATATGGACCTTGTGCAGAAGAACGTTTACCAGACCAAATCTTTAGTGCCTAGCACCCCTTGGAATGGGGGGCAAGAGCCCAAAAAACCGAATAAAGTAAACATTGAAAACGCGAACCATCTATATATCTATGACCACAAGAAAGCAGAAGCTGAAAAATTCGTGGTCTATCGGTTTAAAGGAAATAAAGAAGGTGATTACTCTAATCCCGAAAATATCGCCGGCGTTGTTTATAGTGAAGGCAAGGAAACCCATTTTGTAGATGAAGAGGCTGAAAAAGATCAAGAATACACGTATGGAGTCAAATCATTATCTTCTACAAATATTGAAAGCAAAGATGCTAAAAAGGCTAAAACTAAAAATCATAATTCCTAAAGTGAGGAGAAATGATGACTATTTTAGGTATAGGTTTAATGTCCGGAACTTCTTTAGATGGGGTTGATGCTGCTCTTATTGAAATAAGTGATACTGATTCACAAACAAACTATAAAATTGCAGGCCAGTATAGCGAACCTTTTCCTACAAAAATTAGAGCGATGTTGCATCAATTATGTGAACCTTCTTCTGCCCGAATTGAAAAAATTTCTTCGATGAATGCCTATCTAGGAAATATGTATGCAGGTATAGTGAAAAAAACATTAAAAAAATATCATCGAAGTAGTGATGAGCTCTCTTTTATCAGTTCTCACGGCCAAACTATTTTTCACCAGCCAACTATGAATCAAACTGACGAGCTCGATATCCCAAACACTTTGCAAATTGGTGATATTTCAGCATTATCTTATCACACAGACACTCCGGTTGTTGGAAATTTTCGTGTTGCTGATATTGCAGCTCGTGGTCAGGGCGCTCCCCTCGTATCTTATGTTGATCATCTGCTTTTTCGGGAAGATAAAAAAGACGTAGCTGTCCAAAACATCGGCGGTATAGGAAACGTAACGTATTTACCCCCAAAGCTGAGCCAATCTGAACCTGTGTCCTTTGATACCGGCCCTGGAAATATGCTGATTGATCAGCTGGTAAGCAGGTTCACTAACGGTAAATTGGCCTACGATTCTGAAGGTGAGATAGCTTCAACAGGGTCAACTAGTCAGCAGTTGCTTAAATGGCTCATGCAGGAGCCTTATCTGTCCCGAGAGTACCCGAAAACCACTGGCCGCGAATTATTTGGACACACCTATGTTAATCATATACTGGCAACAGGTGAAAAGTTAGGCTTAAAGATGCCAGATATTATTCGAACAGTTACGGAATGGACAGCTGAAACCATCGCTTTTCATTATCGTCAGTTAAACCCCGCCTCTCCTGTTTCCAAAGTGATTATTGGCGGCGGTGGAAGTCGTAATCCTGTGCTTATGAATGATTTACGCCAAAAACTAACCGGATCTCAATTTCTTTCCCACGATGATTTTGGAATTGACAATCAAATAAAAGAAGCTATGGCTTTTGCGATTTTAGGATATAAACGTTTAACGGGGGATTATAATCAGCTTCCTGTTTTTACCGGAGCCAAATCTTCAGTAATCATGGGAGAGGTAGCTTGTAACACTAAAAATGCATTTAAAAAAGTTCATCGTTTCTATGATTTAAAGTAAATTAATTGATTCGTTAAATGTTACATTACTACCGAGGGTTAGGCTATAGAGCATGTACTCTGAAGATAAATTTAAAATACCTTTATTTAATGTGTTTTAACTGAAGGCATAAGCTACAAGCGCCCTCTTCCCTCATTACTAACTATAGTAAAAGACTGGCGATAACCTCAATAATTAAAAATATTTTTAGCAGACTGAAGGGTTCTTAGACATTTATCTAAGAACCCTTGTTAATCACTTCAAATTATTTTTTATCCGCAGTCTTACCATGTTCCAGGACATGCGTGGCAGTTCTGCCTGCAGCTGCTTGTCTTCCAGGACAGCATTTCCACGGCTGTGCGGTGCTACTTCTTCTTTTTCCTTCGTGTTCACGGCTTTTGGATCATCGTGTTCGAGCACAATATGCTCCACTACCTCTGCCTGTTCAAATGAACGCAGATCATACGAAATGGCCAATGACGCTTCTAAATGCCTGTTGGTCATAAACAGGACCAATTCATTGTGTTCTTCATTTAATACCACGGCACTATCTAAATAAGGCACATCTGTAAACTCTCGGGAATCGTATTTATCCGAATGGATAATTGGCTGCAGTGCTTTTCCCCGTCCGTACACCGACAAATAATAATACGGATAGTAAATCGTCTGCTTCCATGCCCGGCCCTGGTTTTCCGTCATGATGGGGGCAATGACATTGACGAGCTGAGCCATGCAGGCCATTTTCACTCGGTCTGCGTGGTTGATCAGCGTATGCATCATGTTGGCCACCAGCAGGGCATCTTCGAAGTTATAAACGTCTTCCAGCTGCGGCGGGGCCACCTGCCAGGACTCCAGCTGTTTATCCGCTTCGGTCGAATGAAACCATACGTTCCATTCATCAAAGCTGAGGTTGATCGTTTTCTTGCTTCGTTTTTTGGCCTTAATGTAATCACATGTTGAGATGACCGTGCGAATGAACTGATCCATATCCAACGATTTCGCCAAAAAATTGGCCGTATCGTTCTCGTGATTCCCATAGTACTGGTGGAGCGAAATATAATCGGCAAATTCATACGTGTGGGAAAGCGTCGTTGCTTCCCACTCCGGGAAGGTCGGCATCGCCGAGTTCGAGCTGCCGCAGCTTACCAGCTCAATCGAGGGGTCTACGGTTTTCATTGCTTTTGCTGTTTCATAAGCGAGCCGCCCGTACTCGTCCGCCGTTTTGCCGCCGATCTGCCAGGGTCCGTCCATCTCATTGCCAAGGCACCACGTCTTAATATGGTGCGGCTGTTCGTAGCCGTGGCTTTTCCTCAGTTCACTATAGTACGTCCCGCCGGGATGATTGCAGTACTCCAGCAGATTTCTTGCAGCGTCGATGCCTCTTGTGCCGAGGTTCACAGCCATCATGATATCGGTTCCGGCCTTCGCCGCCCAGTCTGCAAATTCATTGGTCCCCACTTCATTTGTCTCGATAGTGCTCCAGGCAAGCTCGAGCCGTCTGGGCCGTTCCTCTCTTGGCCCCACGCCGTCTTCCCAGTTATACGCAGAAACCATGTTCCCGCCCGGGTAACGGACGATGGGGACCTGCAGATCCCTGACTAGCTGCAGGACATCCTGACGAAAACCGTGCTCATCTGCCTGTTCATGATCCGGCTCGTAAATACCGCCATATACAGCCCGCCCCAGCTGCTCGATGAAAGAGCCGTAAATCCGCTCATCCACTTTCGAAATGACAAAATCTTTATCGACAATAACTGAAGCTTTAGGTTGTTTTTTCACCATATTTTATCACTTCCTGAAAATATTTCGTTTTTAAATTTCTGCATTCAACGTGGCGTTCTTTCAATTATAAGTATAAATCATCCGTAACAAATATTATTTATATTGCGAGAATGCTGCAATATCTAACAATTCTTATACGTACAAGTTCTTTCTATTTAATCATGCGCTTTTTTCGATTGCAATCGCTTTCTTCATTTTAATTTATTGTATAACCACTAATTTCATGTAGTTGTTGGTGTTCCAAATTTCCTTCAGTTGTACGCATCTGTATGATACGATAAAAAGAAAAACGAGGTGTATGATGGTCTCAAAATACAAACAATTAAAGCAGCATATTCAGTCTAAAATCCTGGACGGCAGTTTCCGTCCCCACCAAAAGATTCTTTCTGAATACGAATATGTAAAAGCCTTTGGAGTAAGCAGACATACAGTTCGCCAGGCTATCGGCGAACTCGTGAGTGAAGGGTGGCTGTATCGTGAACATGGAGTCGGAACCTTTTGTGCTGATCGATCAAAATTTTCTTCCCCGTCTTTCCGTAAAAACATTGCTATTATTACTACCTATATTTCTGACTATATTTTCCCTTATATTATAAGAGGTGCTGAGAGATATTTAAGTGATAAAGGCTATAATGTCATACTCATGAGTACTAATAACGATTTTGAAAAAGAAAAGCAAGCTTTGGAGAACGTTCTCTCCCAACAGGTCGATGGTTTAATTATTGAACCGACGCGAAGTGCCCAGGCTAACCCTAATCTCAATTATTACCTTAATCTCGAAAATTCCGGTATTCCTTACGTAATGATGAATGCTTACTATGAAGAACTTGAACCGCTGAGTTTAACGTTAAACGACCAGGAAGCTGGGTTTCGAAATGCAGAGCACTTAATTCAGTTAGGTCATAAGAGAATTATTGGATTATTTAAAAATGATGACATGCAGGGTGTGCAGAGAATGAAGGGTTTTCTTAAAGCTCATCGTCATTATAACTGTCCAGTAGATCCCTCTTTGTTAATTACTTATTCTACTGACGATAAGTTTTCCAAACCTGAGCAGGCTGTTGAACAAATCTTAATGAGCCAAACCGAGAGCCCGACCGCACTCATAAGCTATAACGATGAACTTCTGCTTCAACTGCTCGATGTACTTCGCCGCAGAAATTTGCAGGTGCCTCGCGATCTATCTGTTGTGAGCTTTGACGATTCTCACTTCGCTCAAATTTCTGAAGTAAAGTTTTCTTCCATTGTTCATCCAAAAGAACGCATGGGCGAAGATGCCGCTAAATACGTCACGAGTCTGATTGAACAGCCTGATGCCATGCTCTCCTCCATTGTTTACGAACCTCATTTTATTGACCGGCATTCGACAAGAAGCCTTCACTCTGCAGCGGCTGTAGAAACGGAATAAGATTTCAACCTTTAACAAATATTGATTACATTTACACATAAAAGAAAGCTGTCCTTAATAAAAGAGACAGCTTTCTTTTTCAATTTTTACGTATAACTATTTTTCAAAGCGCGGTACTTTCTTTGAGGGCTTCCATATTGTTTCAATCTCTTCTAAGGATTTATTTTTCGTTTCAGGAACAATAGTCATCACAAAGGTAAAGCAAATCACATTAATGATCGCAAACATCCAGAATGTAAAGGCACCTCCAGCGTTATTAATAAGCATGGGCGTAAATTGGCCGATTGACCAATTAGCTCCCCACAAAAACATAGTGGCAATTCCTACCGCTTTTGCACGCATATAGTTCGGGAAAATTTCCGGAATCATTATCCAGGGAATCGGTCCCATCGAGATACAAAAAGCCGCTGTGAATCCCATGATGAACAAAAGCGCCCACATTCCATTTCCTACGTCGAAATAGAAAACGCTTCCAATAAGAACCATAAAAACTGCCATTAAACTCGATCCTAAAGCCATCAAACGTTTCCTGCCTGCTTTGTCAATCAATATAATCGCAACAACTGTAAATATTACCTGGACGGTTCCAATCAAACTTGTGGCTAAAAATTCTGTGTTGTTTTCAAAACCAACCATCCTGAAAATCGTAGGACCATAGTACGTAACCGCATTCATTCCAATAACCTGGTTAAATAAAGCTAAAAATATACCCACCGCCATTGCCTTGCGAAGACCCGGTTTTAGTAGTTCTCTTATGGAAGTACTATTTTCACTTTGAAGAGACGTTTTAATAGAATCTAACTCTAACTCCGCTGTGCGCTTACCATTAATTTTTTCTAATGTGCGGAATGCTTCTGTATGTTGGTGTTTTTTTACTAAATACCTCGGACTTTCCGGAATGAAAATAAGCATGAGAAAGAAAAGTACGCCAGGTATAACTCCGTACCCAAGCATCCACCGCCATCCCGTTTCTACTCCCCATCCATAACTACCAGCATTCGCCACGGCAAGATTAATATAAAAAGTAGCAGAGATCCCTATAATTGTAAATAATTGATACATTGAAGCCAACCGGCCACGTATAGCTGGCGGAGCGCACTCAGCAATATACGTAACTGACAGCGCAGAGGCAAATCCAATTCCAAGGCCGCCCAGGACTCTTGCGAGAATAAGGGAAGTTACGCTCATTGCAAGAGCCGACCATAAGGCGGAAACAGCGAAAAGCACCCCGGAAAGCATGAGGATCTTTTTCCTTCCGAAGCGGTCGCTTAAATAACCTGATATTCCTACCCCTACAACCCCTCCTATCATCACACTTGAAATAATGAACCCTTCCATTGCTGGACTTAAATTATAAAGTTCCTGTAAAAAACCTATAGCTCCTGAAATTACTGCAGTATCGAAACCATATAAAAACCCCGCCATTCCTGCTGCTGAAGCTATCAACAAAACATACCAAACTGAGTGTTTCTCCTTCATTTTGTTCAATGTCTCCTTTCAATCTTTGGAAATGATAACGATTACAAAAAAATTATCACATGTTCGTACAAGAGTCAATTAAATAATGTATTTTTTAACATTCATACGTATAAGCATTGAGCTTCGAGATTTTAGTTAAATTGTTATTCTTTTATTAATATGAAAGAGTCTCTAACAAATGACACCTTTTATGTTCCGATACTTTTTAAGTTTATGTTTTTGACTTCAATACCCTTTTTTGAAGGGTTTTATGGACAATTATTATTAAAATCACAACTAAATACATTAATAAAACTGCCTGAAAGCAGAAGCTCTGATTAATACTGGTACATTAAAAATAAGATTAGTATAAACAACCAATATAGAGAAAGCGGTTGCATGAGAGATAATTTTATGATTAAATGATGTTAACTTATACGTACAAGTTAGCGAGTGATTTAAATTACTAAAAATGTTTTTAAAAGGATTGATGAAAAATGAATCAGTCAGGAGTTAAACAAGCCATTACTCAGGGAGAAACTTCACTTGGGATTGAATTTGGTTCCACACGAATCAAAGCAGTGCTGATTGATAATAATTCCAAAACAATCGCCACTGGAAGTTACGAATGGGAAAATCAATTGGAAAATGACTTTTGGACTTACAACCAGGTGGATATTATCACCGGGCTGCAGGCAGCTTACAGTAACATGAAGTTTGCAGTAGAAAGTAAGTACGGAGTTACCATCCGTACTATTGGCTCGATAGGCGTATCGGCTATGATGCACGGCTATATGCCATTTGATCGCACCGGAGAATTACTCGTCCCCTTTCGGACATGGCGCAATAACACTACCAGCGTTGCGGCCAGTGAACTGACAGACCTGTTTCAATACAATATCCCGGAACGGTGGAGCATCGCCCACCTTTACCAGGCCATTCTCGATGACGAAAAACACCTGCCGCGTATTCACCTGATTACCACTTTAAGTGGATACATTCACTGGCTGCTGACCGGAAAACAGGTACTTGGAGCTGGAGATGCTTCAGGAATGTTTCCATTCGACGAAACGACGCAGGATTATAACAAACCCATGCTTAACCAGTTCGATTCATTAATTACATCAAAAAATTACCCCTGGAAGGTAAAAGATATCCTTCCTAAAACAATTATGGCCGGTGAACAGGCAGGTACGTTAACCAATGCCGGCATCAAAATACTGGATAGATCACAAAACCTGCAGCCTGGCATTCCATTTTGTCCTCCGGAAGGCGATGCCGGAACTGGAATGGTAGCTACAAATAGTGTAAGAAAACATGTTGGAAACATTTCTGTAGGAACCTCTGTGTTTGCGATGATTGTGCTGGAGCAAAAAATTTCTAACATTCATCAGGAAATCGATTTAGTTGCTACACCAAGCGGAAATCCTGTTGCCATGGTTCACGCGAATAACTGTTCAAGTGATTTAGACGCCTGGCTCGGTTTGTTTCGGGAATTTTCAGAGGCTCTGGGACAAAAGCTTGATTCCAATGAATTATTTGAAGTAATGCTGGAAAAAGCTCTCGACGCGGACCCCGATGGTGGCGGCCTGCTCAGCTATGGTTATTTCTCCGGTGAAAATATTACAGGCCTTGAAAGCGGTCGTCCCTTGTTTGTCCGCTCTCCGGAAAGTAATTTCAATTTAGCTAACTTCATGCGAACGCACCTCTTTTCTGCTTTCGGTGCCTTAAAAATCGGCATGGACCTTTTAACGAAAGAAGAAGATGTTGCGATTCATACAATGTTCGCTCATGGAGGTTTGTTCAAAACTCCTGTGGTGGGTCAGAAAATTGTCGCAGCTGTAATGAATGCTCCTGTTTCAGTTATGAATACAGCTGGAGAAGGCGGAGCCTGGGGAATAGCGGTTCTCGCCTCTTATATGAAAAACAAAGAGCGTGATGAAGCACTGGAAGAATTTTTGGATCAGAAGGTTTTTAACGAAATCGAAACGCAGGAAATTCATCCTGATCGTTTTGATGTAGAAGGCTTTAAAGCCTTTATGGAAAGATATAAAAATGGTCTCGCCATCGAACAGACGGCTGTTGATTATCTCACACCAACTAATTTAAAAGAGGACCCTGTGAAAATACAATAAATTTACCAATAAGAAAAGAGGACTAATTATGCCCGCTATTGAAAAAAAAGAATTCTGGTTCATCGTAGGCTCCCAGCAGCTATACGGGGAGGAAGCTTTAAAGGAAGTAAAAGCTCATGCCCAGCATATAACCGATGCATTAAATGAGAGCGGCATGTTACCCTACCCGCTTATTCTAAAAGATTTAGCAATCAATACCGATGAGATTACACGAACCATGAAAGAAGTAAACTATCGTGATGAAGTCGCCGGTGTTATTACATGGATGCACACCTTTTCCCCGGCAAAAATGTGGATTCGCGGAACCAAAATACTTCAGAAGCCACTGCTTCATCTAGCTACCCAATTTAATGAAAGCATCCCTTGGGAAACCATCGACATGGATTTCATGAACCTGAATCAATCAGCTCACGGGGACCGGGAATACGGCTTTATCAATGCCCGGTTAAACAAGCAGAACAAAGTAGTCGCAGGCCACTGGGAGCATACCGGCATCCAGGAGGAAATTGCTCAATGGATGAACACGGCTGCCGCCTATAACGAGAGCTTCAATATTAAGGTTGCCCGTTTTGGAGATAATATGCGCAATGTGGGCGTTACGGAAGGCGATAAAATTGAAGCACAGATTCAATTTGGCTGGGTCGTCGATTATTACGGAATTGGAGACCTTGTCGAATACGTTAACAGCGTTACAGAAAAAGAGATTGAGACACTTCTTTCGGAATACGGGGAGCTTTATGAATTTGATTACGGCAGCTATACAGAGGAAAAGTGGAAAGGAAGTGTGAAAGTACAGGCAGGGTATGAAATTGCTATCAAACGCTTTCTGGACGACGGAGGCTATGATGCTTTCACGACCAACTTCGAAGACTTACATGGGATGAGGCAGCTTCCCGGCCTTGCCGTTCAACGCTTAATGGCGCAAGGATACGGATTTGCTGCTGAAGGAGACTGGAAAACAGCTGCGCTTGACCGTTTAATGAAGGTAATGAGCCATAACGAGGCCACAGGTTTTATGGAGGATTACATCTATGAGCTGACGGCTGGAAAGGAAGCTATCCTTCAATCCCATATGCTTGAAGTAGATCCCACGCTGGCAAATAACAAACCCAAAATCGTCGTATCGCCATTGGATATCGGAAATAAAGAAGATCCTGCCCGCCTGGTTTTTGATGGCAAATCCGGTGATGGGGTCGTGGTTTCCATGGCGGATTTTGGCACCCATTACAAGCTTTTGATTAATGAGGTTTCAGCATTTGAACCGCCTGTGCCTGCACCGAACCTCCCGGTGGCCCGCATACTCTGGAGTGTTAAACCAAATCTCCAGGATGGGATAAAATCCTGGATTGAAAATGGAGGCGGCCACCACACTGTCGTTTCATTAAATGTAACGACCGATCAGATTATTAATTATGCGAAGCTTGTAGGTCTTGAGTACGTCGTTATCAATTAATATATTTCAGCTTAAGCTATTAATCATTTAAGGAGGTTTTCTCTTGCTGGAACAATTGAAACAGGAAGTGTGCAAGGCGAATCAGGGGCTTGTTGATCATGACCTCGTTACGTTCACCTGGGGGAATGTCAGTGGATTTGATCCCGAGACAGAATTACTCGCTATCAAGCCTTCCGGGGTGCCTTATGAAGAACTCTCCCCCGCGGATATTGTATTAGTGGATTTAAAAGGAAATGTTGTCGAGGGCGATTTAAAGCCCTCCTCTGATACCCCTACCCACATCGAGCTGTATAAAGCTTTTCCAGACGTCCGGGGTATTGTTCATACGCATTCCGACTGGGGCACGGCCTGGGTCCAGGCCGGTAAAAGCATCCCATGCTCGGGAACCACTCAGGCAGATTATTTTTACGGGGACATTCCCTGCACACGTCAACTAACAAAAGAAGAAGTGCAGAATGGTTATGAAAAAGAGACAGGAACAGTCATTATAGAAGCCATGCAGGGAAAAAATCCTGTGGAAGTACCGGGAATTGTTGTACATGGACATGCACCGTTTGCCTGGGGCGGCTCTCCCGAAGACGCGCTCCATAATGCCGTTGTACTTGAAAAAGTAGCAAAAATGACGTTTCTTTCCTACCAGCTTTCGGGTGAACTTCCTCTTGACGACTATGTGCTTCAAAAGCATTATGAAAGAAAACACGGGGAAAATGCTTATTATGGGCAGTCTAAATAAAAATAATTAAATTATTTTAATCGTCACCGTTTTTCGCTCTGTAGATATAAAAGGCCTCCGGATTTCATTTCCGGAGGCCTTTGTCTACAATCTAGAAGAAAAGTATGCTTTATCCAATGTAACGAATTGCGATAAATTAGTACATTGCGGTTCATTATCATCATGTTTCAAACTGATACAGAACTTAGAAGCAAAGACAAAGCTTTCTTTAAATTAAGGTCTGGTTTGTTTCAAATACCATTGCCGTGCGTTCGAATATAAAATTTTGTCGGCTGCCTCTTCATCAAACAGTTCCTGAATTATTTCCACATCGGCGTACTTAAACGGCCTCTCTGCTCTCGTGGAGGGGAGATCCGTGCCAAACATGAGCGCATCCGGATTCGTATTGTAAATGGATGCTAATGCGTTCCCAAGGTTTAAATCCACACGCCCAAATCCAGTTGCTTTTACCCGCATTCCTTTATCCACCAATTTCAACAAATAAGGCAGTCCCTCCTCTGACAGCCCTAAATGATCAATGGATACCGCAGGAAGCTTGGCAATCGTCGATTCAATCTCCGGAAGTCTGGCAGCATCCATATAAAGTTCGCAATGCCATCCTGCTATTTCATACACTCTTCGGGCAAAGTAGTCCAGGCGGGAAATGTCTTCGGGCCCGCCCCTTCGGATATTAAACCGAACTGCCCTTACTCCGTGATGGTGCAGTCGAACAATCTCCTCATCGGTGACGTTAAATGGCAGCTGCGTCACCCCGTAAAAGGCCGGGCCCATTTGTTGAAGGGCTTTTACCAAATAACCCTGGTCGAGTCCCTGGAAGGATCCGGAAACTATCGCCCCTCCCAACACGTTAAGCGCTCCTGTGTCCTTTTCATAGTCAACTACTAGATATTCCGGCGGCAGATAACCCTGATTTTCCGCTACAGGAAAATCAAAATCAATAATATGGAAATGTGCATCAAACGTTCTCACCGCCTCCCTCCTTTTCCTCTAGTGTTAATTTGCCAAGCGTTTACGAGAAGAACGAAGAAGCTGTGCCACCATCGCGAGCACCGGCAGCTCGATCAGCGGGCCAATCACCAGAGCCAGGGCCACCAGAGGCTGTCCTGGAAACGCTGTGACGGCGATCGCCAGAGCTACTGGCGAATTTCGTGCTACCGTAGTCAATGTGAGGCTGACCGTATCTGCATACGAAAACCGGAACAACCGCCCTGCCGTCTGGGCTACCGTTACATTAATCACAAAAAATAGAAGAACCGGAAGCACCAGTACAGTAATCACGCTCAAATTATTCAAGAGCGCTGCTCCCTGCGCAGCAAACATCGCAGCCACTGCCAGGGATAAAAAAATTATCTGTGCGTGGGAAAAGAACGGAAGCAGCTTCTGCTCCAGGACATCCGGGCGTTTTCTCCATATGTACTTCGTTCCCTGTGCCAGGAGAAACGGCAGAAGCAGCACTAACAGCACGCTTTCGATGATCGTCGCAAGTGCTACTGTTTCAATTGTCCCCGCAAAAAGGAAAAGATACAGCGGCAAAAGCAGAAACTGTAGAATCATATTCAAAGGAAGAATGGATGTCGACAGTGAAAGATTTCCTTTCGCTATAGATGTAAAAACAAGATACCAATCGGTACAGGGAGTTACCATCAACATGATAAACCCGAGCCATAAAGCCGGATGTCCGTCCAGAAACAACGCACCGAGCCCCCAGGCAAGCAGCGGGGTCCACACAAAATTAATCCCTAGGCTAACACCTAGAAAAGTCCGGTGGGTAAAAGCCTGCCGAAGATCCTTGAGCGGGATGGCCAAAAACAAGCCGTACAGCATCACCAGCAGAAAAGGCACAACCAGCACTTCCGCATAGGCAGCAAGCACAGCTGCCTGCCCGAGGACGAGGCCTGCAATTACCGCCGCCAATATCAATAGCGTCTGAAACTTCTCGATGATATTCATAGACTTTTCCCCTACATAATAAAATCAGTCCGGCACTATATTTTCACATAGCCAGTATATCAAAAAATGGCAGCGCACTTTTCCGGAATTATGATTTTTCACTCCATGCTTATTTTTATCTTTAGAAAAATTTACTAACAATAAACCGCAGGCAGAAAAACCGAAAAGACCATACTGTCAGCTTGGAATTATCTTTATTTTCAATATTTTATGATTTTTAAACTGTTTTTCTGAATTATTAAAGGGTGCCCCGATTTGTATGGCCCGCATAACAATCCGCCGTACCATATGGATAACAAAGGTTGGCAGCGGTATAAAAAAACAAATACCACATGTGAACCTCATTAGTAGAACATCTACTTGTTTTTCCTCTTTTTAGAACCATTGATAGCTAAAAATATTACCACAAACAATGCAATCCATGAGCCTATCCCCATAATCTAAACCTCCTTAACACTCGATTAAGTATCTTATAAAATCTAGATTATACGTAATTTCTATTACTGCCCCTCCTAATTTAATTTTCTTTCCGCCAAACGGGGAACATTCTGCTTTACCGGCACCATTGAATTCGATCATGCTTTTAAATAATTCATAGTCCGCTGGTTGTTCCCATGGAATACACACCAGCTGTTTCGTTTACTCATAGCCCGCAGCGGTTATTTCATCTGAAAAATGGGTGATTGCCGTTTTCTCCGGCGCCGCTGCTAAATGATGTTTAGAAGTGCTGAAGGCAATAATAAAGATCCCGTGATCGGTAAATATCAGCTGATTCCATGCAGTTTTCGAATTCAGCTGTGGAAATTGCTCCTATGGCCACTCCAGAACTTTCTTCGTCCGTCTACGGTGCTCTGAATTTTCTATTTTCTTCAGGTGTTCTGAAAAATTCTCTATGTGTACCCCTCCAGTTAAAATTTTTTTGCTACTCAAGCTTTTTAAAACAGTTTCTATTTATATTTTACCATTAGATAATTAAAAAGAATCCACGACGCGCTTATCAGCGGGCTGGCTAATATTATCTCTAACCTTTGAGATATAAATAAGAGCAGAGGTGAAATACACCCTTGCTTTTTATTGCCTTTTGTCCGGTTTATTTAACTTTGAAGATGCAGCATTAAAACGCCAGCAGCAATCAATACTAAAGATACGAGTTTTTTTCTCGTAAGCGGCTCGTGGAAATAAAGAGCACCAAGTGTTGCCGTTGCTGCGACCATCGCCCCCGACCAGATCGCATACGCGATACTGATGTCCATATATTGAATACTCAACGTCAAAAAATAGATGCATCCAAGAAAGAACAAATAGGCGGCAGCGCTTGGCAGTTTTTTCTGAAACCCTCTGG
The DNA here is from genome assembly GCF_054971365.1 of Marinococcus salis. Classification (NCBI taxonomy): domain Bacteria; kingdom Bacillati; phylum Bacillota; class Bacilli; order Caryophanales; family Bacillaceae; genus Marinococcus; species Marinococcus salis. Next base: position 21,491 of record NZ_JBQOJB010000003.1, read on the forward strand.
ATAATTTCACCGCCACGTTAGCGATAACAGCAAACACTAAGCTTGTGATTAATAATAATGCGCCCATCACCAAGCTCCTTTATTATCATGTTGCCGTTCAGGAATGTTTAGGCCTACCATTCCCGCCACTACACATACTACTCCAGCGGCTTTGATAATAGACATGCTTTCCCCAAGAAAAACGGAACCGATCAAAACAACCAGCACCGTACCGCCTCCTGCCCATAAGGCATTGACAATTCCTAACTCATAGTTTTTAGTAAGAATAATGTAGCAGCTGAGCGCGACAATATAACAAAAGGCGACCATCAGCGTCCCTTCCAGATTGGCAAAACCATTAGCCACCTTCATGTAGGCGGCGCCTATCACTTCTAAAATAATAGCAAAACTCAGTAAAGTATAGTATTTTAGCATGGAAACTCCTTTTACTTTCAGAATGGATGTGGACAGATGAATATACGCATGCTGGATTATTTCCTGGCTGTCGCCCAGGAAAAAAACATTTCCAGAGCTTCTAAAAAATTATTTATTTCCCAGCCAGCCTTAAGCAAACAAATTAAACAATTAGAACATATGCTGGGGTTCACCCTTTTTGTGCGTTCCTCTTACGGCATGACGTTAACCCACAAAGGAGAAAAGCTATATGAAGATATCGAACCTCTCGTAAGCCAGCTGCAGTCCCGTATGAAAAAACATACAGAAAGCAGAATTATTCACATTGGAGCTGATCCTTTACTGGCTTCGCATTACTTTCCTCAGCATATGGAAACCTTCATGCCTTTTCGCATACAGCTTACACACATCAAGGAAGATACGGTCGATCTGCTGCCACTCCTTCGTGCAGGCAGCATCGACGCGGCTATTGTTCAGGACCGCCCCTATTACTAGGGCTTATCGTCTGCTTTTTTATTTCATGATGAATTTTTTGCAGCAATCCCTGCCAATCATCCGTTGGCTCAGTTTGACCGTCTTTCTATGACTCAATGCTTTCAATACGCGCAAATCCTTACCCCATTCACCCCTTTATATCAGCGAATAACCCGTTTGATGGGGGACTTGAATGTTCAGGCTCCTTCTATTATTGAAGTTCCTTATAACGCTATCGTGGGATTTGTAGCCCAGGGGTACGGCATTTCCTATCTCCCTTCTATGATCGTCCAGAAGGTTGACTATCGAGGAGTGGTCTTTATCCCTTTGGAGGACGCCCCTCTCCACCGTGACATGTATCTTTTTGCTACCGACCGGTCCTATCTGGAAATACTGCAGAAAGGCCTCGATCTATAAACAGCGTAATGGTAAATTCGAAACACGCATAATGCTTATCCTTCATATAGATATAACCAAAAGTTATACCTGCCCAAAGACTCTCTTTCCTTATTAAATATAAGGAGCCCTGCACAAAAGCAATACAACACAAAGAACGCCTGCGGGTAAAGCTGCAGCCGTTCTTTATATTCGAAATTAATTTCGCGACTCCCCATCTTCCCGGTACTCTAAAATATCTCCCGGCTGGCACTCCAATGCCCGGCAAATGGCTTCCAGGGTCGAAAAACGTATAGCTTTTGCCTTGCCATTTTTAAGTATAGAAAGATTTGCCATCGTAATGCCGACCTTCTCTGAAAGTTCGGTTACGCTCATTTTCCTTTTCGCAAGCATCACGTCGATATTAATGATCACTGCCAATTCATTCACCTCAGACCGTTAAATCATTTTCATATTGTATATCTATAGCGTGCTGAAATAATTTTTGAAGAACAGCAGCAAAGACTGCTACTACGGCAGGAGCAAATACAAACCCTGCTCCAATAAGGATAACTCCCGGGGCGTCATCTAATTCCGCGAAGATGTAAAATAACGGCATCCCCGCTACATACAGACCGCTGATAACTACCGCGCAGTACTTAATCATTTTCAACGCATTGAGAGCTAATTCCGAAAACGCTTTGTTATTGTCAATGTAATTCAGCAGTTTGAATGCCTGATACAGAGCGATAAAAAAAGGAATTGCTGCCGCATACATTACAGCTAAAATTCCGTACATCACGTAAGCAAACCCTGTTTCGCTTCCCGCTGCTTCTCTCGCAATCACAGGCAGGCCAAACAAACATAAAGCAAGCACCGGAAGCCCAATACAAATTACAGCTATTTTTAAAAAGAGCGTAGAGGCTTTTTTCATGACAAGCACCTCCTTGTTAATGATTTTATTTTATCATTTTTTTATTGATAATCGATAAATTTTTATTCCTAATCGAATATAAAACACAAATAAAGCAGGACTCGTTTTCATCCAGCCCTGCTTTACTGCAATAAATATTCTTTATCATTTATTCTAGAAGTCAACTATAAATGCTCTTTAATTTTTTGGATAACCTGGTTCGTAGCATCTTCCCCGTCCTCTGCCCGGATCGGGTCTACTTCAATGTAATTGCTGCGGTTAGTTAACTCTTCTGCCCAGCCAATGAAAAGATCTTCTTCATCATCCTTGTCCACAATGGAAATTTCCCAGTGAACGTTTTTGTCCTGCTGCTTCAACTCAAAATAATACTTTGCAATCGGCATTAATTCTGCCCTTGCTTCTCCGTCAAACTGTTCTTCTAAACTTTTTGGCTGTTCAGCCATTAAAAATACTCCTCTCACTTGAATGCTTAACTGCGTGCAAAATATTTTGAAACAGCTCAAATATGCCTGCTTCTATTCCTTTATTTCCGTTTATACTTATTATTAATCGTTAAATATGGAAAACAAAACGACAAGCGATTCATTTAAAATTAATCAATACTGCTTTCTTAGATCACTCAGCCGGTTTAGCCCAAACCAAATACAAATATCCCCACTGAGCCTGTTCATATTTTACGATGTGTAGTCGTGATGCCTCAACTAACTTTATAATATCCCGGTCTTGATGGCATCCACATGCTTTAAAGAATAAGGGATTCAGCTGACGCTGCAACCATTGAAAGCTCTTACGGTTCATGAGCCCGTGCTCAAGCAGCAGAATTTGTCCTTCATTTTTGCACCATTTATTTAAGAGATTCAATACCTGGATTGGATCTTCGTAGCAGCATAAGGAACCTGTGGAAAGAATCGTGTCAAATCTGTTGGCCGGAAAAGAGAGAGTCTCAACTTCAGACAAAATAAACTCAGCGTTCACCCTGTACTCTTTTGCACCAGCCATAGCCCCTTTGAGCATCTCCGGACTGAAGTCAACGCCGGTATATGCGGCATCGCCGGGCAGAAAAGCGTAGTTCATTCCTGCTCCCACAGCTATTTCCAGCGTTTCACCTCTGACAGACCCACATATTCTTTTTCTCCATTTATTACTTGCCTCTTCTTCTCTCTGCTTTTCCTGCTTCCAGGCCCGCCTGTTAAATTTCTGCACCAATTTCTCGTTCTTCATTTATCAGCCCTCCTGTTTTTGTACCTGGACGGACAGCATTTCGAACCAATTGTTGCTGTAATACGAATGGTTTCCTTATATCTATTATACGCTTTTCCACCAGACTGCCGGGATTTTATTGTTCTACAGCTGATAAGCTTTTCGCTGCTGAATTAAAAATAGCCCAACACCGAACAGCACAACTAGTCCGCCCAAAACCTGGAGGAGAACGACTTTTTCCCCGAGAATGAAAAACGCCAGAATGGTGGCCCCGACTGGTTCTCCTAAAATGGTCATCGAAATAGTAGAGGTGTTAATGAAGTTCAGCAAATGATTGTAAATGACGTGGGCAATCGTCGGAAGGATGGCAAGAAGGACAAATATTTGCCATTCTTCTGCTCCGTATCCACGTATCGAAATTCCGGAAACTGCGTTAAAAACGTGTAGGGAAACGCCGGCCACAAAGAATACAATAAAGCTGTACAGCCAGTGGGTGACCTTTTTTACTACACGCTGGCCAATGAGCAGGTATACAACAACCGCTATTACGCTTAAAAAAGAGAGCAGATTGCCAAGCAATGCGGTACTGCTGCTTCGCCCCAGGTCTCCCAGGCCAATAACTACTACCCCCAGCATCGACAGGCTGATCGTGACTAACTGCGGTACGCTGACTTTCTCCTTATAAATCAAAAAGCCTCCAGCTAAAGCCACTACTGGTTGCAGGGCTAAAATAATAGTAGAGCTTGCTACTGTAGTCAGCTTTAACGACCCAAACCAGAGTGCAAAATGCATACCAAGAAAAATACCCGAAAAAATAAACAGTACCCATTCCTGTTTGTTAATGTTTTTGACGTCGTGCCTATTCAGCCAGACAAACGGCAATAAAAACAGGCTAGCAAGATACATGCGGTACATGCTTAAAACGGCAGCCGGAGCATCGGACCATTTTACAAATATTGCTGCGAAGGAAATGGCGACAACAGAGACTACCAATAAAAACGCTGTGGATTTATTCATCCTTTTTTCTCTCCCTCCTTTATCATTTTCTCTTTATGTTATATATTAAATCGTATCAAACGGGCATTTAAAATTCCGGTATATTATTGCCTATTTCCAGTTACTTTTTTCCGGTGCTTAATTACCCATTATGATTCATGATAGTAGCCCTGATCAGTCTAGAATTTCTTTTTGGAAATCATGAAATTTTATTTGAACATTTATAGTATTTAATAATTTATATTTCTTAAAAATATTATAAAGAATTCTATTCTGTGTAAAAATTAAGGAGAATTCGTTGTGAAGAAAATGCTTTCCGGCTTGCTGGCACTGGCTGTCATTATTGCTCTCAACTGACTCGCTGCCTTCTTTTTTCTGCTGCTTTCATTGAATTTTCGTTTCTCACCGGCCTGGCTGCGGTGATTGTGATAGGCTGGTTTACTTCTTCCGGCAGTTTTTCATTGGAGCACGTTCGTATGCAGACCCAGGGAGATGCTGGGATTAGAATGGAGACAAAGTCTCGCAGCGGCCTCCGGTTTTCGGTGCTCTTTTTTGCTGCGTTGATCTATACTCTCCTCACTTTATTAATTACGTTCTATCATTACTGGGATTTTTTTAATACATATTAGCTTTTTTCTTTACTTTCCATACTACCGGCCTTAAACCAAAAAAGCCTTTTCTCAGCTATTCAAACTGAGAAAAGGCTTTTGGTATTGACCAGATTCAACTTTACGTCATTTGCGGCTGTTTCTGGTTCTTCAACCCAAGCGTGTCTTCGGTGGATTTGTGAATTTCTTCGATCATTTCTGGTTGCTCTGAAAGGTTTATGCCGTACGAAGGGATCATTTCTTTTAGTTTCGGCTCCCATGTATCGAGATATTGCGGGAAGCATTTCTCAATGATTTCGAGCATAATGGATACTGCTGTAGATGCGCCTGGCGACGCTCCGAGAAGGGCTGCTATAGATCCATCTTCCGCATTGATGACCTCTGTTCCGAATTGCAGCGTGCCTTTTCCTTCTTCCGTGTCTTTAATGACCTGCACCCGCTGTCCGGCTACAAGCGGCTCCCAATCCTCTGTTTTCGCACTCGGAACAAATTCTCTTAGTTCTTCCATCCGCTGCTCCTTCGAAAGCATTACTTCCTTGATTAAATACTTGGTCAACGGAATATTTTTGAGACCCGCGGCCATCATCGTAAACAAATTATCTGGTTTGACAGAACCCAGTAAATCCATTAGCGATCCAGTCTTTAAAAACTTTGGCGAGAAACCGGCAAACGGCCCGAACAAAAGCGTTTCCTGGTTATTAATATATCTGGTATCCAGATGCGGTACAGACATTGGCGGTGCTCCGACGGGAGCTTTGCCATACACTTTTCCGAAATGTTTGGATACCACGTCCGGGTCCTGACAGACCATAAACTGGCCGCTTACCGGAAAACCACCAATGCCTTTTCCTTCTGATATACCGGATTTTTGCAGCAGATGCAGGCTGCCACCGCCGCCGCCGATGAATACAAAATCCGCCTCGTGCAACTCTAGAGTTTCTTTTTGATGATTGCGCACCTTTACTTCCCACGTGCCGTCTTCATTTCTCGTAATATCATCTACGTCATGGTTATACTTCATTTCTACATTATTCTTTTCCAAATGGTTAAAGAGCTGACTTGTTAATGAGCCGAAGTTCACGTCTGTTCCATCTTCAATTTTAGAAGCAGCTATCGGCTCCTGAATTTTCCGGTCTTTCATCATTAGCGGCATCCACTTTTCAAGCACTTCTGGATTTTCGGAAAATTCCATTCCCGAAAACAACGGATGTGCCGACATTTTTTCGTAACGTTTCCGTAAAAAGGAAACGTTATGGTCACCGCGCACATAACTGATGTGGGGCAGAGGCATGATGAATTCACGCGGGTTTTGAAGCAGATCACGTTTTACCAGATAAGACCAAAACTGCTTGGATACCTGAAACTTTTCATTGATACTGATTGCCTTACTGATATCAACAGACCCATCGGGCTGCTCTTTTGTGTAATTTAATTCACATAACGCCGCATGCCCGGTCCCTGCGTTGTTCCATACATTGGAGCTTTCCTCTCCCGATTTCTCCAGTTTTTCAAATACTTTAATGTTCCAGTCAGGGGACAGCTCTTTTAGCAGTGCGCCTAACGTTGCACTCATAATCCCGGCCCCGATTAAAATGATGTCTTTTTCTCCCTGTGGTTTATTCATTATCTTTCATACTCCCTACATAATAGAAAAAGACGTCTCCGTTTAGCGGAAATCTTCCGCCGGTATTTTATTCACGTCAGGGAGGCATCTTTTTCAGTAATTTTTCACCAAATATAGATTATCATTATTAAGTCCAGATTAAAATCATTATTGTTACTATAATAACCGTTTATTACCTCAGAAAAACAATCAATACCATAATAAGGGCCTCTATGATCTTTTTTGCACTAAAAAAACCGGAACCGGGAAATGCTTCCCAGTTCCGGCTAGCTTCTTTTATGGTAATTAGTCGACTACTGTTACTTCAACGTCCTGACGGCCGAATGCGAATGCATCGGATTTCGTTGGTACGTGAATGTCAATGCGGTCATCATTGATGGCACCGCCTGTGTCCGCTGCTTCATACGTGCCCATACCTTCGATTTTCACTGTGGAACCGAGTGGGATTACATCCGGGTCAACAGCGATGACGTTAGCGTCACGATCGTTGTTCAGGTTAACGCCAGTTGCAGTAATGCCGCTGCAGCCTGCACATTCAGCTGTATACGCCGTAGCTTCCATTGTCATGGTTTCACCTTCACTGCTGCTGTCGGAAGACTCGGAAGTTGATGCTCCTGCTACTTCTTCCTCAGAAGAATCAGAAGATCCGCCAAGTGCTGCCTGAGTTTGCGGGCCAGCTACGCCGAAGTAGTCGCCTGCTGGAGAAGAAATATCGTTAGCTTCCTGAAAGTCTTTCACGGCGCTGAGCGTTCTAGGTCCGAATGTAGAACCAGTATAGCCGTGGAAGTAGCCTTTTTCTTTCAACGTGTCTTGAAGCTCTGCTACAGAGGAGTTAACGTCACCGTAGGACATCGAACCGTGGTCGCTGATGGATGCGTCTGCTGCCTGTGGTGCTCCGAATACGACGCCTGCTGTAATTGCTGTACCGAATAGTGTTTTTTTCATCATAAATAATTCATCCTTTGTGATCATAATATTGTTATCCGCCCTGATGACGAAGTCCATTGAAAAGTTTGCCTATATGTTTACTTGTCTTTGTGCCAACACTGCATGGATTGCCAGGTCGTCTTACCGTCGTTTACTTTTTCTGTGCTTTCTCTCAAACACAACGCTACCGATTATGCCTTGAAAAAGTACAAATGGCAATAACATTAATTTAGTTGTAATCTAACCTTAATAGTTTTTCATATTATGTAAAAATGTTGGGTCTTCGTACGTGTATTTGCCGAAAAAAAACCGTATTTCCACTCATTACTAAACAAAATGCGTTTTAAATATTACGCGTTTATTACAAAAAGCACGTTTTTACGTAACATTATCTGCAGCATAAAGAGAAAATTACTTTTAAATTTTTCAATCACAGGGTAAATTCATTAATTTTTACGCCCGGCTGCAGCCGGCAATATTAAAAACCCCTGCAGGCTTTTCTTCTTAGAAGCCTGCAGGGAGCCAATTCTATTCAACTACTATGCAACTGTAAATTTATTATACCTGTTTATATGAAGTAACCTCTAGTTCTTCATCCACGGTGGCTTCGTATGTTTCTACTTTCGTTTTTCTGCCGTCATTGTTCAGCACTTCGATTTTTACATGCCACAGCCCGTCCTTTTCTTCTGTGGAAGTAATACGCTTTGGTTCGGCTACATAGTTTTCGAAAAATGCATTAACGCTGTCCATCACTTCAGTAAGCCGAGGGCCGTTCTGTTTTGATTTTTTCTTTTTAGAAGGCGCCGATTTTTCTTTGGAGGCATGATTTGCCGTACTTTCTGCGTTCTTTAATTGTGGCCTGCCTTCTTTTTTAGAAACCATTCTTGCTTTTTTGGGCACCTGTCTTTTATCTTTCTTCTCTGAAGACGAACTTGACGTGCCGGAAAGTTTCGCTTTCGAGTTTTCTACGGTCTGCTTTACGCCGTCTTTCGTTTCCCCAGCTTTTTTGAGTGGTTTTTTCAATAAGGAAGCTGCGCCCCCGCTTTTATTTTCATCCTTCGACGAATTGTTTTTCTCCTTTTCCGATTCTCCCAATGACTCGTCCTGGGCATCTTTCTTTTTCATTCCTTTTGTGACCATCGGAATAGCGCCTCCGATCAAACTTCCGGCTGCCATTAGCCCGTAGGTAACTTTATCTTTTTTTTCAGTCATTATGTTTGCCCCTTTCTTTACTATTCGAACTTGAGTAATCCTTTTAAGCCTCTATCTGTCCGCACGAGGTTTAATGGATAAAAATTTTTTCCCGGTTATGCTGCTATCCCCGGCGCTTTCTTTAATTTCTCTAACTAAATCCTCCCAGGCATTTTGCATAACATCGTTTTTCACTTGCTGCTTGAGTTCTTCTTTGACCTCTGTGTACATTTCATCCTTCCATTCCAAGGCTATGGTACGTGTAATATCATGGACGAGCGTTTTCTGTGCAGCTTCTGATAGAAACGAGGAGGAGGCCGGGGCTTTATTTTCTGACAGTGTGTTTTCATTCAGGTCTTCGTTATTATTTTCGGCGGGCGTTTTCTCCGTTCCTTGATACGCTTCATTAACCTGCTTCATAATTTCCTCAATCATCCCGTTTTTATTTTCCGCTGTTACTTGCAGCCCACTGTCTACCGCCAATTTTTTTACAGCCTGCTTTTCCATGGAATAAAGGTTAACCTCTTCTTCATTTCCCTCTTTATTCGTAATAATGACCCCGGCGTAGTTTTCTTTATTTTTTTGGCTGGCAGGCTTTTCTTCTGTAATACCTGGTTTCTTATTTTGAACTGTCAGCTTCGATCCGGCCGCCTGATTTAGGATTTCATTAACCATATCCTGCTTTTTCGTTGCTTTAATCTTTAAGCCGCTGTCTTTTGCCAATGCTTTAATGGCTTTATTACTTAAAACGAGAAGATTGATTCTTTCTTCTACTCCTCCATTATCGACGATGACTACTGCTGATTGCTGGTCTTCACCGGAAATTGGTTTACGTACAGCCACCGTTATCTCCTCTTTTCTCCCCGCTTCCGGGATTTTTCATGAAACCAATTTTTCAGCCAAACATGCTAATGTTCAAAAAACCTCTATAATTTAACAGTCTTTACCTTATATACCCTGGAATCAAACTTAATAAGTACAAACTTTCTTCTACCCGTATTTTTTAAAGATATCACTGCAAAATAAATTTTATTCCCTTCAAGAGTTAAGTAATCTCGAAGGGAACAGATACGGTAACTTATATTCGTCGTCCGATGGCATGTCGGATGACCGCCCCCATTCCTGCCTATATCACTCTAAAGACATAAGTACTTAAGCCTCTCGACCTTCTCCCTTGTGTACTTTTATTTTTGCCTGCTGTCGGGAACAGGAAGGTTAGACTTCAAACAATATCTTATCGAGCAGAAAGAAGGGCGGCTATTTATGGAAGAAACCAAGTACCGGGCAGTGATGCTGCAAAAGGACGAAACATTGGTAGAGCGGCACTATACGAGGAAACAATTATTTGAAGGCGGAAAAAGCGTGAACCTACGAGAAAGCCATTATCATGTGCTTTCTGACGTTTGGGCTGTCGGGTTTTATGAACTACCGGGAGAAATCGAGGAGGTATGGGCTGAAACAAAAGATGCTTCTTTTCCGCTTCCTGCCATCTTTTTCAGCTACAACCAGCATACCGGAGCCATGGCCAATATGAGTGAGACTCTAGTCGAGCAAACAAAAAGAGAAATACAGAAAGCTGAAATCAGTAAACAATAATTCGTGCAAGCAGAAAAAGCAATGCCTCTCCTTTCCCGGACCGGCATTGCTTTTTATTGGAAGTACGCAGGAAATTTAAAGAGGTTTTTCATTGCGCTGGCTCCTGTATGCTCATTGTATTATTCGCTGTAGTCTGTCGTATTTTGATATCCGGCGTTAAAATAATCGTGCGGCTGGATTGTTTTTTTCCTTTAATCTGATCTACAAGCGTCTGGGTAACAATTTCCCCCATCTCCACAATTGGCTGTGAAATCGTAGTCAGCGGGGGATAGCTTAGAACGGCGATGAACGTATCGTCAAATCCTACTACAGAAAAATGCTCCGGTACATTTTTTCCTGCTTCCCTCGCGCCCTGGATGCCGCCGATAGCCAGAAAATCCGTTAAGGCAAATGCTGAGCTGACCGTACTGTCTTTTTCCAAAGCGTCTTTGACAGCATGCGCTGCCTGCTGGGTCGTCATTAATCCTTCAATAATTTTAATATTATCTTTATCTGTTTCTGCCTCTTCGAATGCTGCATAAAACCCTTTCAATCGATTCTGCTCGCTTGAATTATCCAAATCCCCGACCAGCAAAAGAGTTTTTCGGTGATTCAGCTCCAGCAAATGCCGGGCAGCTACATAACCGCCGCGAAAGTCATCCACCAATACAGTACTGACCGAGAGAGTTGGAATATCCCGGGACACAAGCACTACGGGAATGTTCTGCTCCATGAATTCCTTGAGTGCTTTCATATTGTGCATCCCCGTGCCTAACACTACCCCGTCCACCTTTTTTTGGTTCAGCCACCACAGGTATTGCACTTCTTTTTCCGGATCGTTATCAGTGTTGCATATGACTACGCTGTACCCGTTCGCATGCCCCGTGTCTTCAACACTTCTCGCCAGCTCCGCGAAAAAAGGATTCGCGATGTCCGGGATCACCAATCCGATGGTATGCGTGTGCTTTCCCGTGAGTGCGGAAGCTACCATGCTCGGGTGATACCCTACCTCTTCAATGATTTTCAGTATTCGTTTTTTCGTTTTCTGTCCTACATCAGCTTTATCGTTGATGACTTTTGAAACCGTAGCAATCGAAACCCCCGCCCGCTCTGCCACATCGTATATGGTTGGTTTCATTTTTCTCCTCTTTTCCAGTTTTTTATTACCTTTTTTCCTTCACTGTTTAGATTTGTTGACGGTTTATTATAAACAAATAAATATTAGATATACAATTACTCTACTTTCATGCTCTGGCAGCCGCAGGCTTCTCTCCCCAATATTTTCTATTAAGAAAAGCTGGAAATTATCCAGCTTTTCGAATTAATTCTTTTATTTTGCTTAAAGCAGTGTTTGCAATGAATCATAGTTATTTGGCGTCTTTATGACGACTGCGCCTGCTTGTCTGTTTTTGCCTGCTCGCTTTTTGATTTTTGATCGAACCAGATCTGTTCAATTTCTTCGAGCGATTTATTTTTCGTTTCAGGAACGAATTTCCATATAAAGAAGAAGGCGAATGTGCTGACGGCACCGTAAATCATAAACGAGCCGACACCAAAAGCTGCATTCAGCGGCGGGAAGGTAGCTGAAGCTGTCAGGTTAGCACCCCAGAGGAGCGTCACCGCTAAAGACATAGCCTGGCCTCTGATTTTGTTTGGAAATATTTCTGAAAGCATTACCCAGGTAACAGCCCCCCAGGTCATTTGGAAAAAGGCGACAAATCCTAAGATGAATATGAGCGTCGCGACCCCATAGACGCCTGAGAAAAATAGTGTAGCTACAGTGAACAAACAAATCGCACAGCCCGCTGATCCGAGCAAAAGCAGAAATTTCCTGCCGTTTCTGTCAATCAGGCGAATAGCAATTAAGGAAACAACGACGCCGATAGCCCCCACTAATATAGTTTGCAGCATTGAAGCAGACTGTCCGGCACCGAGGCTTTCAAAAATACGCGGAGCATAGTAAAGGATGATGTTGATGCCGATAAACTGCTGCAAAACGGCAATGGTAAAGCCTACAGCCAGAACTAATTTTCCATAGTAAAACAAATTAACCTTCTGGGTTTTGGTATTAATTGATTCCTGGATGCTTGAAAGTGTACGGCTTGCGGCTTCCTTGGACCCCTGTAATTTTTCCAGTACGTTATATGCCTGGGTATCTGCATTTTTAAGTGCCAGGTATCTTGGCGTTTCCGGAATAAACAACAGTAGTAAGAAAAACAGCGCTGCCGGCACAAGCTCCGAGGCGAACATCAGTCTCCAGCCAATGTCATCAACCCATGCGCTTGACTGCCCCCGCACGATTCCCCAGTTGACGATATAAACTACAGTCTGTCCGAAAACGACAGCCATGTTGTACAAAACAACGAGCTTGCCCCGGATATGCTGGGGGCTCATTTCACTGATGTATACTGGTGCGATCGCTGAGGCAAGACCTACACCAATACCACCGAGAATACGGTAAAGGTTAAATGTAATTAACAAAGATAATGTCGGCTCTCCCCGGGTGAAAAAGAACAACTCCGGATAAGCAGAGCCCAGGGCTGATAAAGCAAACAAAGTCGCGGCAATGATCAACGTATTCCGCCGGCCGATACTGTTTGCGATCAATCCTGATATCAAGGCCCCGATAATACAACCTGCAAGTGCGCTTGAGACAGTCAAACCATGAACCAGTGATCCCAGCCCTAAGCTGTCTACCAGATATAGCTGCACTGATTGTTCTGCTCCGGCAATAACTGCTGTGTCATACCCGAAAAGCAGTCCGCCCAGCGAAGCAACGAGCGCCACTGAAACAATATAAAATCTTTGGCTGTTTTTCATTCAAATGTAAGAAGGGAATGATGCCCCCTTCCTTCCTCCTTTCTTTCCTCAAAGGAAATAGGCTCAATATGAGTCTTTGTTTTCGTCATTTCGAGAAAGAAGTTTATAAACCGCCAGCATACCCCTGACTGTTGAAAGCAACTTGTGAGAATTATCTGATCTTTATGCAAACATTTTGTCCGATGCCTCTTTTACATACTGGTAGGACCGCTCTCCTAAGCGGTATTTTTCCATTTCCCAGTAATCGGGCCGAAACAGCTCCAAACCGACCATACGTATAGGCCCTGTTTTTTGTATTCTTTTACCAATTTCTTGTAATGGAATGACGCCAAGGCCTGGAAAAATGCGGTCTTTGTCTTCAAGCTCTTCGATTTTTGCATGCTCTGCATCATTAATGTGAAACACAAATATTTTTTCCGTCGGTATGTGGCCGATAGCATCCAGAGAGGAACCGCCAGTATAAAAGTGAAAAACGTCCAGTACGAGGCCTAGATTCTCACGGTCCACTTCATCCATAATTTCTTTAGCAGCTTCCATAGTTTTAATCGAAAAATTTTCGATGCCTATAAATTCAAGTGCAATGTTTATCTGATATTTACGGCCAATATCGCTCATTTCCTGAAGCATCTGTACGCTGTCTTTTACAATTTCTTCGTTTGAAACCTCCGGCGGCCTTGGGCTCGGTACAGCAATAACGTACGAGGAACCAGCAGCCTGGGCGATCCGGCACCATTTTTCCGTATCTTTTAACACCTGCTCCCGTTCTTCTCCCTTTTTCAGGTTAAAGAATTCGATGGCATTAATGGCGTCTGCCTTAACGGATGACTGTTCGAAAAGCTTATTCAGCTCATCGAGTGTGTGATGCTTTAAAAATGCTTCGAGCTTATACGTTCTAAGCTCTACCACATCGTAGCCTGCATGCTCTGCAACCAGAATATCTTCCTCCAAAGTGCATTGATCCGTCGTAGAACCGTTTAAACCATACAGCATTGTCTTTCCCCCTCTTCTATCCTTTACAGCACGTATACTTTGTCCTGGTACAGCTCCTGCATATTGATCCGCTTTCCGTTATTCATATAGGAACGGGTGGCAGCGAGCGCTACCTGCATGTTGATTTTCGAATCCACGGATGTCACCCGCGGCTGCTCTTCGCCTTTGACACATTTGATAAATTGTTCCAGCTCCTGCACATATGCTTCCCGGAACCGCATCTGGAAATTCGGTACAATCTCATGATTGCTGCCTGTGCTGCTTTGAACCGTGACGTCGCTGTTCCGCAGGGAGCCCACAAAAATGGCCCCTTCCGTTCCAATAATTTCGGCGCGGATGTCGTGGCCGTACGGGGAGTTCCGGCTTGCTTCCACATCACCCGCCCCGCCGTTTTCAAACTCCAGGTACGTAATGGCCTGGTCGACATCGTTGTATTCTTCCATGAATGGATTCATCAAAATCCGTCCGTGACCGGACACCGAGGAAATTTCCGAGCTCATTAAATACCGGGCAATATCATAATCATGAATCGAGCAGTCCAGAAAGATACCGCCGCTGTTTTTGATAAAGGAGGCCGGAGGAGAACCGCTGTCGCGGGTGAATCCTTTAAAATACATCGGCCTGCCAATTTCCCCGGCATCAATCCGCTGTTTGGCATCAAAGTATCCCGGGTCATACCGGCGCATAAAGCCCACCTGGCAGATGACATCTGCTTGTTTCACCACATCAATGACCTCATCTGCTTCTTCAATCGTGGAGGTGAGCGGCTTTTCCACAAATATCTGTTTGCCGTGCGCCGCTGCCTTTTTAATCATTTCTGCATGCGTGCTCGTCGGTGTCACAATAACGACCGCGTCAATGTCCGGGTTTTGGAACACGTCTTCCGGGTGCGCGGTCCACGCAGGCACCCCAAGCTGGTCGGCAGCTCTTTCTGCATGCTCGGCAATCGGGTCGCAAATCAGCGTAAGCTCTGCCCCCTTTACTTTATTCATCATATTGCTTGCGTGAAACATCCCCAGTCTTCCAAGGCCTAAAACTGCTACTCGTATATCCTGCTGTGCCATTGCATGTCCTCCTTTAATTAATTTCCACGCCCTCGGGTTTATAAATTTCAGAGATAGAGGTCCATCCCCTTTTATTCACGGAACGTTCAACCGCCTCCAGGACAGTCTGGTTCATAACCCCATCTTCAAAGTTTGGTGCAGCGCTTACTCCCGCTGAAATATTGTCCATTAGAGAAGCTATTAAATTGACGAAGGTATGTTCATATCCGAGGATATGGGCTGCCGGCCAATAATTCCCCGCAAACGGGTGTGCTGCTTCCGTGCAGTTTATCGTTTTAAATCCCTGCAGCCCGGCTTCGTCTTCTTCAAAGTAAACCTCCAAATTGTTCATGTTTTCCATGTCCCAGCGGATGGAGCCTTTTTCTCCGTTAATTTCAAAGCGGTTGCCCGCACGGTTGCCCCGGCTGAAGCGGGAGGCTTCAAATGTTCCCATCGCCCCGTTTTGGAAGGTGGCAAGAAAAGCGGAAGCGTCATCTACCGTTACTTCGCCCCATTCGCCCTCACGAATTTCTGTCTGGAGATTGTGCACGGTGTCCCCAAGCGGACGCTCTTTAATAAAGGTCTTCATCATTCCAGCCACTTCATCAAATTCGCCCACCAGAAATCTAGCAAGGTCAATAATATGGGCCCCAAGATCACCAAGCGTACCCGAGCCTGAAATATTTTTCTGCATGCGCCAGGTGAGCGGATAGTTTGGATCCATCAGCCAATCCTGCAAAAACGTGGCACGGATGTGATAAATACGCCCAAGTTTTCCGCTGTCAATCAGCTGTTTGGCAAATTGAACTGCCGGCGCAAACCGGTAATTATGACAGAGCATATGAGTGACATTGTTTTTCTTTACTGCATCGCGCATCCGGACCGCTTCTTCTACGGACAAGGCCAGCGGTTTTTCGCAGAGTACATGCTTCCCGGCTTCCGCTGCCGCAATGGCAATCTCACTGTGAGTATCATTCGGGGTCACAATATCAACTAAATCAATATCGCTTCGGTCGACGAGGGAACGCCAATCTGTCGCATGCCGGGCCCAGCCCATCTTTTCAGCGGCCGGCCCAACTCTCGAGGAGTCCCTCCCAACGATCGTGTCCAGTTTCGGTGTTACCGGGCTGTCAAAATAGAAAGGGACGTCCCGGTATGCATGGCTGTGCGCCCTCCCCATCATTTTGTAGCCCACCATGCCAACATTAATCGTTTTCTTTTCTTCTCCCACTGGTTCTCCACCTCCGTGTATTCTCTTTGTGCCGGGAGCTGCTGTTTAATGTATATACTCCCTATATTTACTTAAGCGCTTAAGTAAATATTAAAAACTATGCTTCTTTTAGAGCTTTTATCCTGTTCGAAAAATCTATTTCTTCGCCCGTTCTGGCGCTTTCATAAATAGCATTGATAAGCATAGTTAATTGATAAGCGTCATCAACATCCACAGGAGGGGCTGTTTTATTAACCAGCGCGTCAACAAACAATCTGTCCTCTTCAATGTATCCACCCTTTTCATAAAAAGGAACCTGCGTGTAATCCTCGGCTATCATTTGCTGCTCCAGTCCGGGGGACAGGCGCACCGTCTCAAGCTCTGCGGTTGTAGCTGTAGAATATTTTCCGTAAATTTCGACTGCTTCAAATGGGAAGCTCCAGCCCGAATGGGCAGAAGATACAAGTGTGGCAATACTGCCATTTTCAAACGTTACCAGCACGGCAAAATCATCAAATTCATTATCAGAGATGTTCTGTCTGGCCTCACAGCGAATAGTTTTTACCGCTCCGAAAAAATACGGCAGCAGGTCGATTTGATGAATCGTCGTTTCATAAAGAAAGCCGCCTGTTTTGTTTGAGTCTGCCGTCCAAGCCGGCTTTAGCAGCTCACCGCGGTTAAGCTTAAACTGACCGAGATATGGGTCCAGCTCCCCTTCCCTGATCCACTCCTTCACCTTTTTATAGGTATTTGCATACCGGCGGTTCATTCCTAAATTGTAAATCCCCTTCGATTCTTTTGCCGCTTCCCGAATTTTTTCCGCGCCTTCTTCGGTTACAGCCATCGGCTTTTCACTAAACACATTCAATCCTTCTTCGAGGCATTTAATGACGGGCTCTACATGTGTTGTATTTGGCGTAGTTACATATACCGTGTCGACCCCTAAGCTGATCAATTCGTCCAGCGTTTCGACGGCCTGAACATTTCCTTCAAGAGAGCCCGCTAATTTTCTGGCATTATCCAGCACAATATCTGCGACTCCAGTAATTTCTACTCGTTCATCCTCCTGCAGGATAGAACCGTGCACAGAAGCAATGAAGCCCGAGCCTAAAAACCCTACTTTGATTTTTTCCATGTGTGAACCTCCCGAAAATAGAGTAAGCGCTTTCGTAATATATACTTATTGTAATTAAATCATCTCTATATGTAAACCCTTACAAATAAATTTAATACATTCATTTGAAATTATGTGTGCTTTTCCTTACCTCTTAGTGCTGTATTAGCGCCTGGTCTATAGCGGAATTTTTATAGTATATTTTTATTTGCTGAAAAAATCTAGACATGAATATAGAAATCAATCCGCTATTAACTATCAACCTCTCAAAAGTTTTGTCAGCATTCTGCTTCGTTTTTATGTTTTTCAATAAACAAGCCATTCTTTGCCGAAAACCCTGAATTACGTTGTCTATATTGCACTTGCCGCTCCTGCACTTAATGCAGATCTAAAACTTAAACGTTTCTTTGATGGCACATACTGCATCACCTCTTCTCTTCCAGACGACAAAATGGCAATGCCTGTGGAAGGAATGGATGCTGTATCATTTATTCCGGAAGTATTGGCAGCTGCATCAAAAATCCGCATTTCTGGCGAATTACGTTAAAACGGAATTATCTTAGGGACGCCGGAGAGTTTGTTTTTATATGCTGATGAACTATGGGTAGCGATGCATAAAGATATAGAAGCATTTTTCCATGCTCTGCATCCTTTTGCCATGCAAGGGGTTTTTATTCGTTTTCTTCTTGACGTCCAACCATTAAAAGCTGCCTGGGAATTTTATAATATTGGTGTTTCTTCGCACAGTTCAGCTTACTAGTAAAACATTGTTTTCCCCGTAATCATTGCTGGAGCATGTTTCATATGCTTCCCCTCCCCGCCTTTACAAAATCTTAATAATTCCTTTATTTACATTACAGGTGATTATCCTTTAAAACTATAGAGGGTATTGCAGTTTCCCGTGTTCGATAGACTTCAAGGGGAGGAATCATTGTTTTGGATATACAATCGCTTTTGTTTACATTTCTCGGTGGCTTAGGAATCTTTCTGTTTGGTATCAAGTTTATGGGGGATGGCCTGCAGAAGATTGCCGGTGACGGACTCCGGAACCTGTTGGATAAATTTACGAGCAACCCGTTTTTAGGTGTGCTCACAGGTGCGGTAGTTACGATTCTTATTCAGTCGAGTTCAAGCACCACTGTTTTAACTGTAGGGCTGGTCAGCGCAGGATTTATGACACTGCGGCAGGCCATCGGTGTCATTATGGGAGCAAACATCGGTACTACGGTGACGGCTTTTATTATCGGAATTGATTTGGAAGCTTACGCTCTTCCGATTCTATTTCTAGGAACAGTACTGATCTTTTTCTTTAAAAATAAAAAAACCAACAACATTGGGCAGACCTTGTTTGGCTTTGGTGCCTTGTTTTATGGCTTAACTTTGATGGGCGAAGGAGTAGCGCCCTTAGAGAATCTTCCGGCTTTTAACGACTTAACCATCAGTATGAGTGAAAACCCGTTGCTTGGTGTTCTTGTCGGTGTCCTCTTTACCGTCGGCCTGCAAAGTTCTTCAGCAACAATCGGCCTGCTTCAGGAGCTGTTCAGCCAGGGGGCCATTCCGCTAGAAGCTGCCCTGCCAATCCTGTTTGGCGACAATATTGGAACCACCATAACCGCAGTAATTGCGGCCATCGGAGCTTCGGTGGCGGCCAAGCGGGCAGCGATGGTGCACGTGATCTTCAACATGCTCGGGGCAGCAATTGTGCTGATACTGCTCGTTCCATACACCGCCTTTATCAGCTATCTTCAGGGCGCCCTGCAGCTGAATCCGCCCATGACAATCGCGTTTGCCCACGGCATATTTAACCTGGCCAATGTATTGATTCAGCTGCCTTTTGTCGGAATCCTGGCGTATATTGTCACTAAGCTGGTTCCAAGCCGCGAAGAGGAGATAGATTATCAAACAAAGCACCTTGACCCGCTCTTTATCCAACAGTCGCCATCCATCGCCCTCGACCAGGCGAAGCTGGAAACACTCCGTATGGCTGAGTATGCAGAAAAAGGGCTGAAGCAGAGCGAAACTTATGTAGGGACCCAAAATAAAAAGGCTGCGGAAAAAATCGTCCGCTACGAAGAAGCCGTCAATAACCTGGACAAAAACATCACCAATTATTTAACAGGTATTTCTTCAAGATCTCTTTCTTCTGAAAGCTCACGCCAGCATTCTGTTCTGATGGATACTACGCGCGACATTGAACGCGTGAGCGACCACGTGGAAAACTTAATGGAACTCGTTGATTACCAGGTATCGAATAAAGTAACACTTTCGCCGGAAGCCTATAATGACTTAAATAAGATGTACGAATTAACCACAAGCACATTTTCCCGGTCCATTGAAGCACTCGAGAAGGACGACCGGGAAATCGCCGGGCGGGTACTGACTCAGGAAGAAGACATTGACCGAATGGAACGGCAACTGCGTAAAAAACACATTATGCGTCTCAATGAAGGGCAGTGCTCCGGCTCTGCGGGCATCGTTTTTGTTGATATGCTGAGCAATTTAGAGCGTATCGGCGACCATGCTGTAAACATTGCAGAAACCGTGCTTGATGATGATCGTGAAACCCAGCAAAGCAGTTAAAAATCAGGCAGCGTCCCTAATTTCAGTTGGGGCGCTGCTTTCTTTTGTCCTGATAAACGAACGTGAGCACCAGAAACTGTTTTGGGGGGGCCGTGGCCTTCCATTAATTTCTTCATTTTTATGTTCGCGCTTATAATTTACCATTTTTAAACATATAAACCACATTTCATCTAAATACCTATTGTAAAAGAAATAAAAATCTAACATACTAATTTAAATGATAACTTTTAGAAAGAGGGGCTTGAAATGAAAAAGAAAAATAGTACAGATTGTCCAAAAGTACTGGCCGAGCTGGATGAAAAACAAGCACGTCTTGATAAGTATCGCAAAGAAATACGTGAAGGCAATAACAAAGAAGTTACAGATCTCGGGGATTTAAGCAGACCTCTCCATAACAAAAAAAGATAAACTGGCCTCTATATATCCTGATTTGCTGCATTTTGAAGTTTACAGGTATACGATTGAGCCGGTTTTCCACTCATAGCCTCCGCTTCTTCTGCATTAAAAAGAGCCTTCCCGCTTTTACTGGGCAGGGAATGCTCTTTTTGTTATTGTTAATTTTACATACAGGCGCTTTTTCTTTTTTATATATTTAGTTTTAAGCGTACTTTCCAGTTTTATCATCAGTACCCTCTTCTCTCTTTGAAAGGAGCGACTGAGCCTATGTGGAATTTTATCAAATTGTATTTTGGACTTGCTGTCGGCCTGGCAGTCTTTTTTGCACTGGTTTTACTGGCTGCCGGCGCCTACGGATAAGCCCCCTCTTAAACCGGAGGATGATATTCATCCATAATAAAAGGACTTTTAGACATCTCTCCAGGAGGTCTAAAAGTCCTTTATTTTATAATACATGTACTTCTGTTCTAACTTTAATCCTGCTTGTGCAATTCCATCTCAATATTAATTTTCACGTCTTCGCCAACGAGCACGCCGCCCGTTTCAAGTGTAGCGTTCCAGGTTAAGCCAAATTCTTTACGGTTGACAGTAGTTTGGCCGCTGAACCCGGCTACCATATTTCCGCTCATCGGATCTTTGCTTTGGCCCTCAAACGTGACGTCTAAGGTAACCTCTTTCGTCGTGCCTTTAATCGTAAGATCGCCTGTCACATCATATTCGCTTTCACCTGTTTTTTTAACTTCCTTGCCGACAAATGTCATTTTAGGATAGTTTTCAGCATCAAAAAAATCCGCAGACCGTAAATGGCCATCACGATTTTCATCACTGGTATTAATGCTTGCTACATCAATCACCACTTCAATTTCTGCATCTGTTAAGTCTTCCACATCCACTTTTAACGTTGCGTCAAATTGATCAAACGTGCCCTTCGCTCTTGAGATCATCATGTGCTTTACCGAAAAGCCAATTTCACTGTGCACGGGGTCGACTGTCCAGACTGTTTTCGCCATAAGTAACTCCTCCTAAAAATACATTTATATAAACTAATGAAACTACAGATAGTATAAAGGTATCAAGTCTTTAAATCTACTTTTTCGACTTTAAAATAACAAATATTCCGTTATTTCCAAATAATTGTTCTTATTTTCAAGGAAGTTTTTGTCTTCTACTATGATTTTACTTTACAATAATTGAGAAGGCAGTTACCTATTTGAACCCAGCTGCAGGGCTCTTTTCTTCTGGCCTTTTCGAGTAATACCAGTATGTTAATGTTGAAAGGAGATTTTACGATGAAGTTTTCCGTACCAGCACTTTTTCTTGGCTTAACTGTTTTTCTTTCCGGGTGCGGCGGCAGTGATGGAGGCAATGGATCCGAAAGCACCAGTGAAAATGCCGAGGCTCAAACCATGGATGTTACCGCTACTGACTTCGAGTTCGATCAGGAAGAATATACGGTTGACGCCGGTGAGCCTGTAAACGTCAGCTTAACGAGCCAGGAAGGCGGCCACGGCCTTGCCATCGACAACTTTGACATAGATATTCAAGGCGAAGGCGAAGCAACGTTCACTCCAGAAGAGCCGGGGAGATATAACATTTACTGTAGCGTGCCTTGCGGCGAAGGCCATGCGGACATGACCGCTACACTTATTGTCCAGTAAGCCCAGACAGTTTTATTTAGTTTCCTATTGGATAAAAAAGCCGCCGTTCCTGAATCCAGGGACGGCGGCTTCGATTAGTCGGTTTTTATTCTTTGATAGGAAGCGGCGCTTCGGGCGACACCAATCTTTCTTGGCGCAGCTCCTGCCAGAACCCAGCCGGAATATTAGCGTTTAATGCTTCAAGGTTGTCCTGAATCCGCTGTGGGCGGCTTGCTCCAGGTATTACAGCTGCCACTGCGGGATGGGCCGCTGAAAATTGCAGGGAGGCTGCAATTAAGCTGACATTGTGACGCTCGGCAATAGTCTTCATTTGCTCGACACGGGAAGCAATTTCAGGCGGAATATCCGAATATTCGTACGTCGAGCCGCCAGCCAGAACACCTGAACCAAATGGCGCACCAACAATAATGCTGACATTCTGTTTTTCAGCCGCCGGCATTAAGCGCTGCAGGGCGTGCTCATGGTTAAGCAGCGTGTATCGTGTTGCCTGCAGACTGATATCCGGATTGGAAGTTTCAAGGTCAAGGGCAAGTTCAATTGGTTCTGTGCGGTTTACTCCGATCCCCCAGGATTGGATGACTCCCTCTTCGCGAAGTTTAGTCAGTTCACGGAAGGCGCCTGTTCTTGCTTCCTCAAATTTGGCAAGCCATTCGTCTCCCTGAAAATCCGGGGAAATATCATGCACATATACAAAGTCGAGTCGATCCATCTGCAGACGCTCCAAGCTCTGCTCAATCGACCGGCGTGTACCTTCTGCAGTATAATCATCAATAACTTTGTTTTTGCGGCCATTGGCAAACAGTCCTTCTTTTTCTTCTGTTTCGTCTAAAATGTACCGGCCGACTTTTGTACTTAATACATAATCGTCGCGATTATGCTTAGCTAAGGCTTTTCCTGTACGCAGCTCCGCAAGCCCTGCTCCGTAAAAAGGCGCGGTGTCGAAGTAACGGATGCCGTGCTCCCAGGCTGCTTCAATTGTCTCTATAGCTTCCTCCTCCGGAATTTCGCGGTACATATTCCCAAGCGGCGCTGTTCCAAAGCCAAGTTTTCCTTCCTGCTTTAAGTTTATCATTATCGGTTTCCTCCTTTATAAAGGTTCTTAACAGTCGTATTTAACTTTACTGGCTGCCATACTTCATCTGAAGTGATCCAGCTTCCTGACAATGATCACTTTAAATTAGTTACCGTTCACGGGAAGGTTTAAACATAGGTGTCTCATTCAAAAACTTCAGGCTGGTTTCGTCTCGGCCCGTGTTAATGCTGCCTTCTCATTGCTCACTTGAATATCCAGCTTATAAACCGATATTATTATAAAAACTACATCAATTTGGAGGCTACGTATGAAAAACGGTTGCGACATTTGTATGCCCGGACAGCAGGGCTATACTTTTATTTTCGAAAACGGGCAGTCACCTGCCATTCTTAATCCTTATTTTGCTGAACACAAGAACCACCAGTGGCAGCAATTAGATGACCATATGGCATGGATGGAAGAAACTATTGCTTTTGATTTACTCGATTACCTGGAGGTGCATTACAATCCCAACGAGATTTTTGTCTACCGGGCCACAAAAGATGCTCCGCTGGAGAACACAGCAGCCAGGCAGCCCCTCCGTTCACTTCATGATCATAAAGAAGCAGCCTGGATCGACGACATTATCGATCAGGAGCAAATCCAGTCGCACTACCAGCCTATTGTCCAGCCCAAATCCGGAAGCTATACTATTGTCGGCCACGAACTCCTTTCCCGCGGAAAAGGAGCAGACGGAAGCACGATTGCCCCATTTTTTCTGCTTGAAGCAGCCCGTGTCCGCAACCGCCTGTTTGCGCTTGACCGTGTCTGCCGCATGGCTTCTGTTAAAAATGCAGCCGCCATTAAAGATAAGCTGATTTTCATCAATTTTATTCCAACTGCTATTTATGTACCCGAGCACTGCTTATCAACCACGATCCGCCTGATAAATGAAAAGGGAATCGCGCCGGAAAATGTCGTTTTCGAGGTTGTAGAAAGCGATGAAGTCCAGGACATTGAGCATTTAAAAGCGATTCTTAACTATTACCGGAAGCATGGCTTTAAATACGCTCTCGATGATGTCGGCACCGGGGCCAATGATCTCAAAAAGCTTTCCTACCTTGAGCCGGATATTGTGAAACTGGCCAGAGAGTATTCTGACGGAGTAAGCAGGGATCACGAAAAGCAAAAAGTTGCGGCGGCATTACTCCAGGTCGCTGCCCATACTGGTTCTCAGCCGCTTGCCGAAGGAATTGAACGTAAAGAAGACGCCGACTATTTAGCAGAAATGGGGTACGAATTGTTTCAGGGCTACTATTTCGCCAAACCGCAGGCCCAGCCGTTGGACGCCCTTCCACGCACCTTGAATACTAACCATTGATTTTAAAAGCATGTGTCCGGCACATGCTTGAAGGCAGTATGCCCTACTCCCTCTTCTTTGTTTTAATTCTTTAGTCACAGGGAAAAGTTACGGATGCCACACTTATTATAAATAAATCCTCATATGGAAGGGGTGCTTTTCTCATGAAAAGACTTGAAGGTTACACATCTATAATAACTGGAGGCGCGGGGGGTATTGGTAAAGCTGCGGCTAAGAAATTCCTTCTAGAAGGCGCCAATGTCATGCTCGTGGATATGAATCAGGAATCGTTGGACAGCGTTAAAGCTGAACTCGATGAATATGGCCCTGTAGAAACGACAGTGGCCGATGTTACGAATGAAGATGACGTAAAAAATTATGTAGATCAAACAGTGAAACAGTTTGGAACAGTAGATGTCTTTTTTAACAACGCAGGCATCGAAGGCAAAGTAGCTCCTATTCCAGAGCAGAGCGCTGACGATTTCATGAAGGTAATGAACGTCAACGTATTAGGGAGCTTCCTCGGATTAAAATACGTGATGCCCGTCATGGCGAAGCAAAACAGTGGCAGCATCATAAACACTTCCTCTGTTGCAGGGTTGATGGGGTCCCCGGGCGTTAGTCCGTACACCACCTCCAAGCACGGTGTAGTGGGATTGACCAAAACAGCGGCTCTCGAAGTAGCCGACTCCAACGTTCGTGTTAACTCCATTCACCCATCGCCGGTAAACACCCGGATGATGCGTTCACTCGAGAAAGGATTTAACCCGGACGATGCGGAATCTGCCCGCACCGAGCAGGAGCAGGCGATACCAATGAACCGCTACGGAGAATCTGAGGATATCGCAAACCTTGCATTATTTCTTGCTTCTGATGAATCCAACTTTATTAGCGGTTCCCAGTATCGTATCGACGGCGGAATGGCAGCTAAGTAAAAATTCACTTGTACAGAAGGCCCCCGGCTTCAGCGCCGGGGGCCTTCTATCTTCCAGTCCGAATTATATATCTATAAATTGGTTACCCTTTTCTGTCACTACCGGATCTATATATTCCACCTTTTCATCTTTTTCATCTGTAACTTTTTCGGCTTCAAGCATTGCTTCTTGGATCAAATAATCAAAGTGGGCTTCTTCATTGGAGTTGTCCGGGGAAATCGTCCCTTCTTCCTTAGCAGCAATGCGGGCGATCAGCAGCAGCTCTTTTAATAAATCGTTATTCATACTTCTCCTCCTCCACTACTGACATGTGTTGCAGGTGAAATTTATAAGGTTTTTAATTTTGGCGCTCTTTATGCGCAAGGTTTAACTGGTGCACCGTCCACACCAGCTCATTTTTTTGATCATTGACTTCATCCGGAAAAAAGGCTCCATACATATAGCCTTCGCTTTGTTTTTCTTTCCGCTTTATACATCCGTGAAGAGTGAAATGTTTATGGAGCGCGCGAAAGGAAAAGGTTAAAAGCACACGGTCAGTGACTGGCAGGTTCAAACGGGAGAAAAAACGCATGCCCCCGCCGGAAAGATCATAGATCGCCATACTCCCTTCCGCGCTGTTCACGGTAACGCTATCCATCTGATAAATAAAAAAGGTCCCATGCAGTGGTTGAATTTCAAAATAGTAGCGTAGATTTTTTCTTGAATCCGGCATATCCTTCTCCTTTATCTTCATACGGAATATGTGCTTTATCAATAGTATATAGACTCTATCTTTCGATTTCAAAAGCGTTTTTCCAGCTTCCTCTCTACATTTTTAATAAAGATTGACTTTGTGCTTGCTTCGGAATATGATTAGTATAGATTAAAAGGGGAGTAGCTTTCCTGCATCCGCATCGTCATGACGGGCTTTAGCGCCCCGGTGCTGATGGTAGTTATCAAACTATAAGCGAGACCTTTTCTTCTTCGTAACAGTTACGGGGAGGAAAAGGTTTTTTTACGCCTTTTCCTTCGGATCATTCAGGGAAAAGGCTATTATTATGCCTTTTCTTATAAGGGGAGAAAAGGAATGGATGCAAGTTTATTAATGGAATACAGTTGGGTGCTGGTCATTCTGGTTTTGCTTGAAGGCGTGCTGGCAGCAGATAACGCGATGGTATTGGCAGTAATGGTGAAGGACCTTCCTGAAAAACAGCGGAAAAAGGCCTTGTTTTACGGGTTGTTCGGCGCTTTTTTATTTCGCTTCGGATCACTTTTTATCATCAGCTTTTTGGCGGGTGTCTGGCAGGTGCAGGCGATCGGGGCCGCTTATCTTCTATACATTGCCATTAACCATATTATCAGGCATATGGTCCGCCACCACCAGCACCAAAACGAGGTTGCTGTAACGAACAAAACTAAGTCGCCCGGCTTCTGGAAAACTGTTTTAAAGGTAGAGCTTGCGGATATTGCGTTTGCCGTCGATTCGATTCTTGCTGGTGTCGCTCTTGCTATTACCCTGCCTGCCTCCGGTCTCCCGTCTATTGGAGGCCTTGATGGTGGAATCTTCGCGGTTATTTTATTCGGTGGATTGATCGGGGTTGTTATTATGCGTTTTGCTGCCGGTAAGTTTGTTACCCTGCTGGAAAAACGCCCTGGCCTCGAAATTACTGCCTTTGTTATCGTTGGCTGGGTTGGGGTAAAGCTTGCCGTCTATGCTTTGAGTCATCCGGCACTGCACATCATTCCGGAAGCTTTCTCCCATTCGCCGCTTTGGAAGGCTTCCTTCTATATCATTCTCGTTGTGATCGCAGTTAGCGGCTGGTTTTTATCCAGTCCGAAAATAGAAGATGAAACAGCAAAAGAACGTTAAATAATTAAAATTCTATTCAGTATTATTGCAATTAGCTTTGCATATAAACCAGGCGCCTTTAAGCAGATAAAAGCTTGAGGGTGCTTTTTTTACAAATTCTTCAAGCCTAGCCTGGACGTTTATTTATATAGATTGAAGGTAAAAAGAGATGAGAATAAAATTTAATTTTACGGCTGACAATAATGATTATTCTTTTGGTGGCCTGTCCACCCAGGAATTTACTTACAGGCACCCAGAAAAAACAGAAGCATTTATATTAATCAGCAGCTTTCCAAAGATAATAAGAACGCTTTTGTT
Source organism: Marinococcus salis (assembly GCF_054971365.1). NCBI lineage: Bacteria > Bacillati > Bacillota > Bacilli > Caryophanales > Bacillaceae > Marinococcus > Marinococcus salis. The sequence continues at coordinate 49,052 of NZ_JBQOJB010000003.1, forward strand.
GGCCGGAATGTCCTGACTGGGCATCTGGAGCACGTATGAAAATTTGCTTGGAACGCTTGGCGAAGGCCTTGCTTTCACCCGTACAAAAAAGCAGGCTCAGCAGGCACGTATTGAAAAAATATCAAAAGCGGCGATTCAGATGTTTTTGAGGAAATGTTTAATGAACAAGCATAAAGGATATATGTTTATAGTTCATTCTTAATTATCAGGCGCGGCGGTAATGGTTGGATAATAAGCTAACCCATGAGCCAGCAGAAGAAAGCTTTTTCTTTGCTGACTCTTTTTTAATTCCCTGGACCGCTGCCGGTGAAGTTAGCATTGAAATCTGAACTTAAAGGAGTTCCCGGTAACCAGATGGGGCTTTGCCCAGCACAGTTAATTATTAACAGCCTTTTCTTACAGGCTGGCCTATTTAAAATCGAAAAGGAGTAGATATCATGGGTAACACTTCCAGCAAGAAGACACTTCCAATTATCGCGCTTTCAGCCGCAGCTATCGGAGGCGGGGTTTACTGGTATACGAAAAGCTCCGGAAGCACCAGCCAGAGCGGGAGCAGCGAAGGCATCAAGGATAAAGTAAATAAAGCGAACCAGGAAATTGATACGGACGAACTGAAAAGCCGTTTCCAGCGCACTGTGGAGCTTGCCAAGCAGGCGACGACCCAGCTGCAGGAGATTTATAATGATTACGGCAAAGACATTATCGAACAGATTCAGCAGGTGAAAAAAGATTCCGAAGGCGTGGTGTCTACGGCAAAAGAGGCCGGCGATGAGCTGAAGGACGTAGCCGATACCGCCAAAGAGGCAGAGCAGGAGCTCGAAGGAGTAAAAGATCAGGCGAAACAGGGTGCAGAGCAGGTATCTTCTTCTAATTCTTCCTCTGATGATTCCAATAACTCTGATTCTGAGAACAGTGCCAACCAAAACATCCAGGAATCTCCCGAGGAAAAAATAAAACGAAAAGACGATCAAGCGGACATTGAGCCGCAGGAAGAAGGAAAAAATCAGCGGGACCCAAACAGCAAAGGCAATAACTAAACTTTCTTTCCGCAGAGAAAGCAAAAGAGCTTCTAAAAATAGCTAAACCACCGGGCGCCCGGTGGTTTTCTATATTTACCGGTCATATATCGACCTTTTCTGCATGCTCGCCGTTGTCTACGTGCGTAACGCCGAATGGCTTTTTCCCATGCCCGTTATAAAAAACATCCAAATCATGAAATATACGGTGAATCGTTTCCGCCGTCTGTTCTTCTTCGATATCAGATTGTTCCTTCTGCTGAAAGCGCTCGCTCCAGGCAGCAGCGTTACGAAGATCCCTGGCTAAATCTGGATTATCCCTGCTGCCACTATGTATAGGCAGAATAAAACCGCCGGATATAATATCATCCCGCGGTTTACATTTAAATATTCACCTGCATTGTATCATACATAAATTGGCATTTTAAGAATTTGTTTTTAAAAAAGAAGACAGCCAGCAATCTCTGCCTGGTTGGCTTTTCGTCGTTTTTAAAGCCAATTTGTCACATTTAGGAAGAAATTCTTTTTAAGATGCTCCATTTATCCCGTTTAGAAACGTAAGCCCGCTCTTTGAAAACCTGATAATTATTTTTTCGTACCGACTCTAAAATTGCCTGATACATATAGGCAGCTCCCTTAACAGGATATCTGGCATCCTTTGGGTACTGATCAATTGATTCGAGTGCTTCTGCATAAAGCTCCTCTGCCCTAGCGGCGGTTTCTTCCCATGCCTGTACAAATGACGAATCCAGACGGTGCTGGTAAAGCTCCTTCTTAGTATATCCATGCTTTTCCAATATTTCTACAGGGAAATAAACGCGCCCCCTATCCAGGTCTTCTCCAACATCCCGCAGAATATTTGTCAGCTGCATCGCCTTTCCAAGAGCAATGGCCCCCGGCTTCAGATGCTCAAACCGCTCCGGAGAAAGGATAGGCAGAAGCATCAGCCCCACAGTTCCTGCTACATAATAGGAATACCCTTCAACTTCTTCCAATGTGTAATAAAAAAATTTTTCCAAATCCATATACTGCCCCTGAATCATATCCAGAAAAGGCTGTACTTCCATATCGAACCGTTCGAACGTGTCCCTAAGTGCAATCCATTGCAGCGATGGTTGGTAAAAGGGATCACGCAGGAACTGGTGAAACATAGTTTCAAATTCTTTTAATTCCTGTTCCGGGTTTTCTCCTTCATCCACAATATCATCTACCGTGCGGCAAAAAGCGTAAACGGCCCATACACCCTGTCTTTTTTTAAGAGGCAGAATATCAAATGCCTTCGAAAAAGTTTTGCTGTGCATTGTGATGATGCGATGGCATTCCTCGTATGCTTTTTCTAACGTTGGTTTCATACTTCTCATCCCCTCTCCCGCATTTCAGAAGCCAAGCGATGGCTGGTCCCCTGCCGGGTGTATATCAGAAAACATCCTGCTTTCTTCCTACCTTAAGATGCTCTGCTAACAATTTTGCTCCCTGCATGACAATCGGCACACCGCCACCAGGGTGCGTCGAAGCGCCTACCGCGTATACGTTGTTGTACGAAAACGGCTTAAGCTGCGGCCGGAATGCACCTGATTGAGTAAAACCTGGTGCAATTCCGAAGCTTCCTCCTTCATACAACCCGTATCTTTCAGCATCCTTAGGCGTTCGAACCTGCATCCACTGAATCGAAGAACGCAGGTGCGGGAATCCTTTATTTTCGACCGCTTCTAAAATAGACTGAATAAACTCGTCCTGCACCTCCCAGTCGATATTATCTCCTGATGGTACGGGAACAAGTAGATACAGCACACTCTTACCTTCCGGGGCGAGGGTAGAGTCTATTAAAGACGGGTGGAATGCATAAATACTCGGGTCTTCCGGTAATTCTTTCGTGTCAAAAACCTGCTTCATTTGATGATCAAAATTATTTCCCATGAAAAATTGGTGTATAGAAGCCTTTGTATATATTTTGTCTAATCCTAAATAAACTAGCAAGCATCCTGATGAAGAAGTGTATTTTTTTTGTGGTTTCTTTTCCACCAGCTGTTCTGCTGCCGGCAGTTCACAATTACAAATCAGCCGCTCTGCCGGCTCTACCCGCTTATCCGTTTTTAAGGCGGTGAACGTCTTTTCTTTCGCCTGGATGCTTAGTGCTGTCTCTTCAAATCGAAATATTACTCCGCGCCGTTCAAGTTCTTCCCTGATTTTTTCGATCAGTGTGGCATATCCTCCCCGGATATACCAGATGCCGTGATACTGCTCACTGAAGGAAACCAGAGAGTAAATACCGGGGGTAGTGGCAGGATTTCCGCCAATATAAAGAGTCTGAAACGAATACGCATCCCTGAGCCTGGCATCTTCAAAATAATCCGCCACCTGGGATCTAACCGGCTGATAGGCTTTCATCTGCCACAGAGAACGGATGTTACCCGCAGTGAAAAATTCCCGTTTACGCATAAATGAGCGGGATAAAAAATCCCTTTCTCCCTGCAGGAAATTCTTCTTCATATCCCGTATAAATCTTTCAAAGTTTTCTTCTTCTCCAGGGAAAACACGAGCCATCTCATTTTTCTGCTTGTCGGGATCACTCCATTTATAAAATTCCGTGTCATCAGCAAAAACCATCCGATACAGTGGATCAATACGTTCCATAGATAATACTTCCGGGTCCATGCCTGCTTCGGCGAGTATTGCTTTGATTGTCTCCGGCAGCAGTACAATGGTTGGTCCTTCATCAATTTTAAATCCATCCTGCTTCACCCATTTGATTCTTCCGCCGGCTTCTTTGTCCTTTTCCACTATTGTTACTTTCTCACCCGCCTGCGTTAAATAGAGTGCTGTTACCAGCCCGCCGATGCCGCTTCCAACAATAATATTTTTCATTGCGCCCGCTCCCTGGCGTATTTAGCCGTTAGTGCCTGGGCAGTGATTCTGCCGGATACGATAATTGTCGGCAGGCCGCTGCCAGGATGCGTTCCTCCTCCCACCAGCCAACAGTTCCTTACGTCTTCGAACTTGTTATGCGGACGGAAATACATCATTTGATTTAAGCGATGGGAGAGGTTGAACACAGCTCCTTCGTATACATTACTGTCGATCTGCCAGTCCGTGGGTGTATAAATCTTTTCCACTTCAATATGATCCCGGAGGCCTTTAAACGGTGACCGGCTTTCCACCTGGTCAAGCACCAGGTCCCGAAAGCTCTCTTTGTTGTTTTCCCAGTCGATGCCGCTCTGGTTGTTTGGCACCGGGGCAAGCATATAAATTGGTGACTTTCCTGCAGGGGCGAGCGTCTTGTCGGTCACGGCGGGATTATGAATATAAATGGACGGGTCGTCTGAAACAATCTTTTCATGAATCATTTCTTCCACATTTTTTTTATAATCATTGGAAAAAACGATCGAATGATGAGCCGCTTCGGGATAAGTGGCGTCAACGCCTGCGTAGAGCATAAACGCTGAGCAGGAAAAGTCTTTTTCAGCCACTTTTTCTTTTTTCCACTTATTTAAAGGCTCGTCGAACAGTTCAGTAGCTGCATAGGCGAAATCTGCGTTCACCACTACTTCGTCCGCCCCGAATACTTCCCCATTTTCAAGCTCAACCCCTGCAGCCTGCTGTCTTTTCGTCCGTATTTTCCTGACCGGCGCGTTTAAGTAAAGCCGGCCCCCATCCTCTTCAAACGCCTTAGCCATTGCTTTAGGTATCTGATTCAATCCCCCAGTAGGGTGAACAATACCATATTCATGCTCCATATAGGAAAGAATGCTGAATGCCCCGGGGCAGTCCCAAGGCGACATTCCCAAATATTTGGACTGGAAGGTAAAAGAAAGCTTCATCCGCTCATCGGAAAAATACTGGCTCAGCACATCGTACACCGATTTGCCAAGCGCCAGGTGCGGAAGGGCTTTAAGCGTCCGGGGTTTCATGTAATCGAGCAGTGAGCCGTGCTCGTGCTCAAGCACCGGCAGAAGCGCCTCCCACCGTTTCCCCAGGTCATGCATAAAGCGGTCGTATCCCTTTTCGTCACCAGGAAAGGAAGCAGCGATCCTCCGTTTCATTTCCTGTTTATTGGAGGTCGGCCGGAAGCTCGAATTCTCAAAGAACAATTCATACATTGGGTCCAGATAGTTCCAGGAAATATAGTGCGCCAGATCCCTCCCGGTCGCTGAGAAAATTTCCTCGACGATATGCGGCATACTTAAAAATGTTGGACCTTTATCAAAACGATAACCATCTACATCCACATGGGATGTACGACCACCTACTTTGTCATCTTTTTCAAACAAACTTACTTGAAACCCCTGGCTTTGCAGCAGCATGGCAGCGGTAAGTCCTCCGGGGCCCGCCCCAATAACCGCAATATGTGTGTCTCTCACTCCAAAAAGCCCCTCTCTGTCAAAACCTTATGATCACGTCCAAAGTTTTATTCCCGTTTTTCTGCACTCTCAACCTGCCCAAAAATCCGGAAAATAGACATTGTAGAGGCATAAAAAAAGACCTTTCCAAAAGAAAGGTCCGGCTCAGCGGCTTCTGCTGTATAATGCAAGCACCCTGTCCACCTGGGTCCCGTACATTTCTCCAAATACATTTAAATGGACAAGCAAATAATATAGCTGATAGAGAGGCATCCGCTCTTCAAATTCAGCTTCGATCGGCTGAACAGTCTCATAAGCCTCATACGTCCGTTCAGAAAAACCTCCAAACAGCCGGGTAAAAGCAAGATCAAATTCATAGTCCCCGTACCAGCAGGCAGGATCGATCAAATACGGACGCCCTTCTTCGCCTGTAAGCCAGTTGCCGGCCCAAAGATCTCCGTGCAGCTTGACCGGCTGCCGGTCGTCCGGTATCCACTCCCCAAGATGATCCAGAATGTAGCGCAGGCGGCGGGCCCGTTCCTCCGTCAGTTTGCCAAGGGATCTGGCGATTTCCATCTGTGGCCGCAGCCGGTGGTCCCTAACAAAACGAACCCAGCTCGTTTCCCAGGAGTTCTCCTGGGGCAGTTCCCCGATAAAATTATCCTCTTCAAGACCAAAATAATCTCCGGAGGATTGGTGAAGGTGAGCTAGATCGAGTCCCAGCCATTCATCGGTGCGGCTGTTCCCTCTTCCCTGAATGATATCCATAATAATAAACTTCTTTGACCAGTGCAGAACGTCGGGAACATGCACTGCTTCCGATTCACGCAAAAATTCGAGCCCGCGTTTTTCCTGGCGGAAAAAATCATAAGGAGCTTCTTCATGCCATTTTATAAAATAGGAGCGGCGGTTTGTGTCCACGCGGTAGGCAGAGCTGATGCTTCCTCCGGAGAGGCTTGCTATATTAGTTACTTCTGCCTGTGGGTCTACATACCGTATCGCTTTTTGAATATGCTCCATTATACATTCTCCTGCTCTTTAATCCATTGTAGTAAATGGAAGGTACTCGTATTAACCAGTTCAAACACGTCTTTAAAATTATTCTCAAAATAAGGATCCGGCACGTCTTCGCCTGGGCGTTCCGGATGAAAATCCAACAGCTTCCATACCTTCCCGCTTCTTGCAGAAACCTGAAAGTCTTCAAGCATCTCAAGGTTCTGCTCATCCATAGCCACAATATAATCGGCTTCTTCCCCGGCCCCCACGACCCGGGACCGCCCAGGGCCTGCAGGGACTCCGTGCTGTTTAAGAACACCGACTGTGCCTTCGTGCGGCGGCGCTCCTGCGTGCCAATCACCAAGCCCGGCTGAATCCACTATTATTTTATTCTCCATTCCCGCTTCCTGCAAATGCTTCTGAAAAAGAGCTTCTGCCATTGGCGAGCGGCAGATGTTTCCTAAACAGATAAATAACACCTTTACACTCATAGCTTCTCTCCTTTACCCATAGAGATGTATAATCATGCCTTTAATTTCCCCGGCCATGTCGAGAAGAGAGAGGGGCTTTTGTTCCTGCTGCAGCATCTGGTCTGTCATTTCCACTAATTTTTTATCAATTTTTTCAATCAGCTGATGGGTTTTAAGCCTGCCGTCACTGCCAAAGGATCTTTCCTCATGCAGGTTCAATCCGTGGTCCTTCAGCTCCGTGAGGATTTCGCGCACAAGACGCTTATATTCTTTTAATTCCGGAATAGTCTGGTGCTCCATCAGGCGGCGCCCCTGCTGATCGAGCTGTTCGAGCATGATTCCCATTTGCCGGCTGAATGTTTTAGCCTGCTCGGTCTGCATCATTTCTGAAAATGGATTTTTTTCGGCTTTTCTTTCCTTTACGTTAGGCAGTGGTGCCTTTACATTCCCCTGAAGACGCTGAATATCCAATCGTCCGCCTTCCCCCTTTATTCTTCTTCTGCCGGCTCCGTTACGATAGCCGCCATAAATGCTGGTACTTTTACAAATTCTCTAATAAGCAGGCGTTCTTCAGTAGTGTGTATATTTTCATAACCAACACCCAAATTGATCGTAGGAATACCGTAACTTGAAATTACGTTTGCATCACTCCCGCCACCGCTTCTTACGGTTCGAGGCTCCACATCAAGCCGGTGGGCAGCCTGGACGGCCCGCTGCACCACGTCGTCGGATTCTGCCAGCACATAGCCTTCATACATTGGCTGTATATCCACAGAAGCCTGTGCGCCCATTTCTTCGGCTGCTTCTTCGAAAGCCTCCCGCATCGCAGCTACCTGCCGGCTCAACTTATCTGGTTTAAAAGAGCGCGCTTCTGCAGAAATTACAACTTCATCGCACACGACGTTGGTCTGGGTGCCCCCGGCAAAGCTTCCAATATTAGCTGTGGTTTCTTCATCAATTCGTCCGAGCGGCATTTTGGTTATTGCTTTAGAAGCGACACTGATGGCCGATATGCCTTTTTCAGGCTCCACTCCCGCATGCGCCTTTTTTCCGTAAATAGCAGCATGCATTTTCGTCTGGTACGGTGCAGCAGTGACAAGAGTACCTACAGGCCCGTCGCTGTCGAGCGCATAGCCCATATCAGCATGCACGAGACCCGTATCAAGATGTTTTGCTCCCACCAGTCCGGATTCCTCCCCGACTGTAATAATAAATTGAATATCGCCGTAGGAGGCCTCTTCTTCCTGAAGAACTTTTACCATTTCCAGCATGGAAGCAATTCCTGCCTTATCATCTGCACCGAGAATGGTCTCTCCCATCGATACAATATAATCGTCCTGCACCTCGGGCTCAATGCCTTTCCCCGGTTCGACCGTATCCATGTGGGCGGTGAAATAAATCACCGGCTTTATGCTGTCCGTGCCTTTCAGCGTACAGACCAGGTTTCCTGCTCCATGACCGGTGAGGGATTTTGCATTATCTTCTTTCGTTTCAAGCCCCAGCTCCTGAAATTTCCGTTTAATGACATCGGCTATTTTGGCTTCGTGTTTCGTTTCCGAGTCAATTTGTACCAGTTCGATAAATTCCTGTATTAAACGTTCTTGATTTGCCATCACTATTATAACTCCTTTGCGGATTGCTTAGGTTTATTATATATTTTTTCGCCTGCTGTGTTATAATTTGAGCATTAGTTTCCATTGAAAGCGGGGGTTAGAATGCAGAAAGTCATTATTTACATTATGATCTTTGCGCTTGTCGGCAGCAGCCTGTTAATGGGCGGAGCAGTAATGTTTTAAATCAATACCTCTGCTCTGCTTGTATGTATAGGAGGAAGCAGAACTTCCGGGCGCCCATGCCCGGGGTTCTGCTTTTTATTTATTCCTTCGTGCCTTCTGCCTGTTTAATCGCTTGCCCGATATGGTGTGCGTCCGCTTCGGGTCGGGTTTAAACATTTTTTTAATGAGCAGGTATTCTTCAATTTCATACAAAATGTAAAATAAAGAAGATCGTATTTCGAATTCATGCCTCGTCTTTGGCAGCTCCATCTGCTGGATTTCAAGCTTCATCTCGTCAAGACGATATAAGAAATAGCCGGCAGTATTGCCCGGAGAGACGGCGTCGCTTAACTCATCCATATAATCAGCCATTTTATGCCCCTGGGGCACAGACTGGTCAATGGAAGAAATAAACGGCAAAATACTTTCGAGTACCGAAAACTGCTTTTCTCTCATGCGGAAGTAGTGGTAGAAGTAGTCATCATCCCGGAGAAAATGATTGTCTATGTCCCGCAGAGCTTTTCCTTTAGCTTCATCAATAATTTTAGCTGCTTCCGAAAATTCCCCGCCGTCCCAGATGTTATCTCCAAAGCGAAGGTAGTTTGCGTATTCCTCCCAGATTTTGCGGAAAGCGTCTTCGAGGCTTAACTGGTCCTGGGCCAGGCTTTTTTCACTGCTCGGCATGTACAGGTTCATGATTAAAGCTACCCCGATACCGATAAAAATAATTGCCAGCTCGTTCATCCATATGCCTGCGCTCACCTGTCCCTCTGTATAAAGGTGCAGAACTATCACGCTGCTTGTAACGATTCCCCGGGCGGCATTAGCCGCTACGCTGAGTGGAATGCTGATCAGAAACAGCATCGCAACAGCCACTGGATTGTAGCCGATTAGTTCAAAAAATACACTCGCTACTCCCAGGCCGATCACGCAGGAGACGAGTCGTTCAATACTGACTGTCAGAGAGCCTCTTTTGGTCGTGGTAATACAAAGAATGGTAATGACGCCTGCCGATATGTAGTAATCGAGCTGCAGCAGCTGGGCAATGTATACGGATATAGCAGTACCTACTGCTGTCTTCAGCGTCCGATAGCCAATTCGGAATCTCCCCATCTAAAAAACCTCTCTGTTTGTTCATTCGTATCTGTATTATATCGTAAACCCGGGCGCAGGGAAACTGACTAAGATGTTTCAGCCCTGGTCCTCTTGCACGCGCCCATTACATTCCAAACAGCATATAAAAAAGCAAAGGAATAGCTCCTTTGCTCACACATTTATTCATTGGTGCGCCTACCAGGACTCGAACCTGGAATGCGAGAACCGGAATCTCGAGTGATATCCCTTTCACCATAGGCGCTTTTGTCATATGTTTTAACAAGACAATGAATACTATACCAATGAACGAATAGTAAAGTCAACCCATTTTTAAATTATGTTTCTTCGGAAGAACCCTCCAGCATTTTTTCAAACTGGCCGTTGATATCTTCTTCACTGTAGCCTGCTTCCTGCAGCCGTTTAGTGAAATGCTGGGAATACACTTTGGAACGTTCATGCATCTTGCCGAACTTTTTTGCCTCCTGCTTTTTTTTCGTACGTTTCTGGCGGTCTTCGGCGTTGGACATGAGGCTTTCCGTAATAAATAAAGCTTTCCATACCTGCTCCTCTTCGTAGCCGGAGGCGTTTGTATCAAGCTCATCGATGACATTCTGGTAGTAATCGCGAAACTCATCATACGAAATTTCCTCGTCCATATTTAAGTATTCCTGAATTTTTTCATAATACGTTTGAATCATTTGTCTCCGCCCTTTTCATTTATGTAGTCCGAAACAGTATACCATGAATCTAAACCTGAGCGTCAAGACGCCCCTGCTGTCTTTTCTTATTTTTGCAAATGACGTTTAAAGCAAAAGCGATGAAGGGAAGAACCCTTTATAGATCTTACACGAAGAAAGAGGGATAACAAATGGCAGAAGTAACATTCAAAGCTAACATAGGCGAACCTCAGACAACAATTGCCTCCAACGGTAAAACCTTATGGTACAGCGTAACTAAAGAAGAAGGCCCGTCCACCAAAAGCAATGACTTTCGGGTTGGCTTTGAGACCTCTCAGGAATTCGAGCCCAAAACAAGCGAAATCGTGTTTCCGGATGTCGATACTACTGTAGAGCAGGACGGCAATATTTATCATTTAGAAAAGTAAGTGCCATAGGCTCCTCGGCCAGAGAGGAGCTCTTTTTTTGCAAAAAAAAAAGCGCCCCGGAGGGCACTTATTATTTTGCGCAGTATTGATCGAAAGCTTCTTCGAGTTTTTGAACAACCTGAATCGGTTCATGGCCTTCGATTTCATGACGTTCCACCATACGAACGAGTTCGCCGTCTTTTAGGAGCCCAAATGACGGAGATGACGGTGGAAACCCTGTGAAATAAGAACGGGCCTGTTCTGTTGCTTCTTTGTCCTGACCTGCAAATACGGTAACAAGCCGGTCGGGCTTCGTATCATAATTCGTCATGTAAGCTGCTGCCGGACGGGCAATGCCTCCAGCACAGCCGCATACAGAGTTTACCATGACGAGCGTTGTGCCTTCTTTATTCAACACCTCATCGACTTCTTCAGGCGTACGGAGAGACTGGTAACCAGCTTCTTCGATTTCGTCTCGGGAAGCTTGTACTATATCATTGACGTAAAAATCAAAATTCATTAAAATCCTTCCTTTCCTTCACCGAATACCTATATTGTAGCGGATAGGGAGAGAAAATCACAAGTGAGAAGCTCGAAAAGTTATTCATTCAGTGCTTTTTCAAGATTATCGACATTCTGATTCATCAGCGAAACGTAGGTAACCCCGTCAGCAACTTCTTCTTCACTGGCGGACTCAAGGTTGTTTAACGTATAAACCTCCGCCCCGATTTCTTCCTGAAGAACATCCGTCGTATCGGATGGAATATTTTCTTCCACCATAATAGCATTCAGATCATTTTTTTCTGCTGTATCGATAATTTCATTGATTTCCTGCGTGGACGGCTCGCTCTGGGCATTCACTCCGTTAATAGCTATCTCTTCGAGTCCGTACCGTTCCTCCCAATAGCCGTAAGCTGCATGGGAAACGATAAATTGATCTTTGCTGCTTTCTTCTGCAAGAGTTTGGAATCGCTCGTTGATTTTATCGAGTTCTGCTGTCAGTTCCTCATAGTTTTCTTCATAAGCCTGCTCATGATCAGGATCTGCTTCAACGAGCTGTTCTTTAATTACAGTAGCCGCTTCCTTCGCCTGAACCGGATCGATCCATATATGAGGATCTGTGCCCCCGTGATCATGGGCATGCTCTTCTTCACTGTGGCTTTCTTCTTCATGCTCTGCATGCTCTTCGTCGGTTTCCCCTTCTTCGTGGCTGTGGCCTTCTTCATGACTATGGCCTTCTTCTGCGCTTCCCACTGCTTCTGCCACCTTGGCTATCTGCACGTCCTGGTTGCCAATCGTGCTTTCCACTTCGTCGGCAAAGCCTTCCATTCCGCTCCCGGTCATCACGAACAAGTCACCCTCTGCTATGTTTGTGAGCGTCTGCGGCGTCGGGTCGTATGTATGTGCATCCGAGCCCGCCGGTACAACGTTTTCTACTTTTACGTGCTCCCCGCCGATTTGCCTGGTGAAATCCTCCCAAGCAAAGAGCGTCGTATAAACTTCGACCTTATTTTCATTTTCGGATCCCTGATCGCTTTGGTCATCTGCTGCTCCACAGGCACTTAAAGTAAAAAATGCTGCCCCAGCAGCTCCTAAAATAAAATGTTTTTTCATTATCGCACCTCTTCATCGTAATGATTACGTTTTGTATGTATATTGATTTTAGCGCAGGGAAATAGTTTTGTAAATAAGAGTGATTCTTTTTTAAGCATGAAAAAAGAGACTCCCTAAGGGGAAGCCTCTGTTAAATGTTTTCGGTCCCTTTATAATTTTCCAGCCGCTGCTTTAAATCGGCTAAAAACCGCCCGCACAGAAGACCGTCTAAAATACGGTGATCCAGGGAAAGACACAGGTTAACCATATAGCGTATTGCTATCATATCACCCTGCATAACAACCGGACGTTTAACAATTGATTCCACGGAAAGAATGGCGGCCTGTGGATGATTGATAATCGGCATGGACTGCACAGAGCCGAAAGATCCGGTATTATTCACCGTAAACGTTCCGCTTTTCATTTCTTCTGCTTTAATAGTTCCCTGGCGGACCTTGGTTGCCAGAGACTGCATGTCCCGGGCGAGACCACGGATATTTTTTTCATCTGCCCGTTTGATGACTGGCACGTAAAGAGCCTCCTCGCTGGCCACAGCCATCGAAAGGTTTACTTCCTTGCGCTGGATAATCCGGTCACCGTCCCAGGTGGAATTAAGGCTTGGAAACAGCTGCAGGGATTCGGAGACAGCTTTCATGAAAAACGGCAGGTACGTAAGCGAAAAACCTTCTTTTTGCTTAAAGTCATCCTTCACGCTGTTCCGGTACGCCACCAAATCCGTAACGTCTACTTCGATCATCGTCCAGGCATGGGGAATTTCCTGTTTGCTCTTCACCATGTTGTCTGCGATAGCTTTTCTTGCTCCAGTTACCGGAATAATTGTGTCACCTTCACGCTCCTCCTGATTTTCTGAAGGTTTCGTGGAATAGATAGGAAACGGTGAAGGCGCAGCTTCTTCCTGCTTGGTTTTTTCCGCACCTTCCCGGATCGCTTTTTCTACGTCTTTTTTTGTGACGCGTCCTTGTTTGCCGGAGCCTTCGATATTTTCAAGGCTCAGCCCGTTCTCCTGTGCGAGCCGCCACACCACCGGTGAATACCTCTTTTTCATCGATTTTTCTTCCTCCCCGCCTTCTTGTCCCGGGGCCGTTTCTGCATAAGAAGCCGAAGCTTTTTCTACTATGTCCGGCTGCGTTTCTTCTGTTTCCATATAGCATATAAGCGTCCCCACAGCTACTGTTTCGTTTTCTTCAGCAACGAGCTCGCTGATTTCTCCAGTATAAGAGCTGGGGATTTCTGCACTTACTTTATCTGACAGCACTTCTGCGATGGGGTCGTATTTTTTCACTTTATCTCCCGGCTTTACGAGCCACTGGGAAATCGTACCTTCTGTGACGCTTTCCCCAAGCTGCGGCATCGTTACTTCTTTGCGCATCCTTGATACCCTCCTAAAATTCCGCCAAATCTCTTATCGCCTTCGTGATTTTATCCGTATTCATTAAAAATTCTTTTTCAAGTGTCGGAGCGTAAGGCATGGCCGGCACATCGGGAGCTGCCAGCCTCCGGACCGGGGCGTCCAGGTCAAATAAGTTGTGTTCAGAAATGATTGCCGACACTTCACTCATAATGCTTCCCTCGAGGTTGTCCTCAGTGACAAGCAGTACCTTTCCTGTCTTAGCTGCTGCTTCTTTGACGGCTTCCCGGTCGACTGGATAAACGGTTCTTAGATCCAACAGATGCACATCTATGCCTTCGGCGGCAAGCGTATCAGCAGCCTGGCTGGCCAAATGCACACAAAGGCCGTATGTAATCACGGTGACATCCGTGCCTTCACGTTTGACTGCCGCTTTACCGAGTGGTACGGTGTAATCTTCTTCCGGCACCTCGTCCTTGAGCATTCGGTACGCACGCTTATGCTCGAAAAACAGCACTGGATCGTTGTCCCTGATGGACGCCTTCAGCAGTCCTTTTGCATCGTACGGCGTGGACGGAATCACTACTTTCAGGCCCGGCGTATTGGCAAACAGCGCCTCCACTGACTGCGAATGATAGAGGGCGCCGTGCACTCCGCCGCCAAACGGCGCCCGGATGGTGAGCGGACAGTACCAGTCATTATTAGAGCGATAGCGGATTTTGGCTGCTTCAGAAACAATTTGGTTTACTGCAGGCATAATAAAATCTGCAAACTGCATTTCTGCTACCGGGCGGAGGCCGTACATCGCTGCCCCTATGCCTACTCCGGCGATCGCTGATTCAGAGAGCGGCGTGTCGATAACGCGTTCGTCGCCGTACGTGCTGTGCAATTCTTCGGTCGCACGGAACACCCCGCCCTTCAGACCGACATCCTCGCCCAGGACAAACACGTTCTCATCCCGCGCCATTTCTTCTTTCATCGCTGTATTGATTGCCTGAATATAAGACATGACTGCCATATTAGTTCCCTTCTTCCTCGTAAACATACTGTCCAAGCGTTTCTACTGCCGGATACTCCGCTGCTTCAGCGGCGTCAGTGGCGGCATCTACCTCTTCGCGAATCCGCTGCTCCATGGCCTGTTCTTTTTCTTCGGTCAGGATGCCTTCGGTCCGCAGGTAGTTCGCAAAAGCTACGACCGCGTCGGTCTGCTTTTCCTCGTCCATTTCTTCGACCGTCCGGTACAGTTTATCATTATCATCGCTTGAATGCGGTGTAAGTCTTGCCACCATCGCTTCAACGAGGCTTGGTCCCTTACCGGCACGTGCCCGGTCCACTGCTTCTTTTACAGCCTGATACACTTCAAACGGCCTTGTCCCCTCTACGGTTACCCCCGGCATGCCATATCCTTTTGCACGGTCAGCAACATGTTCGCAGGCGAGCTGTTTGCTGAGAGGCACGCTGATAGCATATTTATTGTTTTCACAGAAAAATACGACTGGAAGATCATGAACGCCGGCAAAGTTCATGCCTTCATGGAAATCTCCCTGATTGGAGGAGCCTTCGCCAAAGGTAACCATCGTAACAAAATCTTTGTTTTTCATTTTAGCTGCGAGTCCAAACCCGGCAGCGTGGGGGATCTGGGTAGTTACCGGCGAGGACTGCGTCACAATCCGGTTCTTTTTCTGTCCAAAATGGCCGGGCATCTGCCGCGATTCAGAGTTAGGGTCTCCCTGTTTAGCGAAGGCCGCGAGCATTAAATCCTTCGCCGTCATCCCAAACGCCATCACAAGGCCAAAATCCCGGTAATACGGAAGCAGGTAGTCCTTATCACGGTCAAGCGCCATCGCTGCCGCTGCCTGTGCCGCTTCCTGGCCCTGGCAGGATACGACAAACGAAATTTTACCGGCGCGGTTCAGCAGCCACATTCTTTCATCAAGACGTCTCGCCTGCAGCATGATCTCATACATTGTGAGCGCTTCTTCGTCGCTTAAGCCTACTTCCCGGTGGGTACTGTATTCTTGAATCATATTCGTTGTTCCTCCTTATTTCATCCGTAATGAATGGCTTTTCCGTCTATCGCCAAAGCGCCTTCTGCATAGATTTCCGCCAGTGTCGGGTGGGCGTGCACGGCTCCTTGTATTTCAAGATAAGAAGCATTCATATAAACGGCAAGGGCGCCTTCGTTAATCAATTCGGTCGCTTTACGTCCCACAATATGGACACCGAGGACATCTTCAGTATCTTTATCCACGATCATTTTTATAAAGCCTTCCGGATCGTTTTCTACCAGGGCTTTGCCTATTGTCTGAAAAGGGACGGTGCTCGTTTTGATTTCCAGGCCGGCGTCTTTGGCTTTATGCTCTGTCCATCCTACCGAAGCCATTTCCGGCTCCGAGTAGACGCAGGAAGGCACATGCTTATAATCCAGGGGCTCTGGATGGTTCCCGAGCATGTGCTCTACAGCAATAATTCCTTCACGTGAAGCCACGTGGGCCAGCTGCATGCCACCGATGACGTCCCCGATGGCATACATGTGCGATTCCTTCGTTTGATACATGCCGGATGTCTGGATGAAGCTGTTCTGCACTTCGACTTCCGTGTTGTGGAGTCCCAGGTCTCCCGTATTACCGGTTCTTCCTACAGCGACGAGCATTTTTTCAGCCCCCAGGGTCTCTCCTGCCAAGGTACGGACAGCCAGTTCTTTGTTCTTCGTAAGCGAAGCAGGATCGAGCTCCGTATTTGTATAAATCCGGACGCCCTTTCGCTTCAATCGCTTTTCTGCTTCTTTTGAAACGGCGTGGTCCATCATTGGCAGCAGGCGTTCTCCAAGCTCTATCATCTGTACTTCCACGCCGAAGTCCTGAAGCATGGACGCCCATTCAACGCCAATCACCCCTCCACCGACAATGATAATTGACGAAGGGAGGGTTTCCGCTTCGAGCAGTTCCTCGGAGGATAAAATATATTCCCCGTCAATATCGAGTCCCGGCACAGTCGCCGGACGGGAGCCGGTGGCAAGCATAATTTGTTTAGGCTGCAGCATAATATTTTCCCCTTCGGTTTCTGTTTCTACTGAAATGGTACTTGCCGTTGGTGAAAATATAGAAGCCCCGAGGATGCGGCCGTGCCCGTAATATACATCCACCTCGTGCTTTGCTAACAGCTGCTGAACCCCTTTATGTAATTGTTGTACAGTCTGGTTCTTTTTCTCCCGGACTCTTCCGAACTGCAGCCGCACATTGTCTGCTTCGATGCCGTATGACAGGCTCTCCTGCATTGTTTTGTACATCTCTGCGCTTTTTAAATACGATTTACTCGGGATACACCCACGGTGCAGACATGTGCCGCCAATGTCCCGTGCTTCTACTACCGCCGTCGATAATCCTCTTTTTGCCGCGTGGACAGCGGCAACGTATCCGCCTGTACCAGCTCCTAATATGACCAGGTCATATTCTTTAGCCATAAAAATTCCTCCTGCGGGCTTTCACCCAGGATTTTATTCGTTCATCTCTATTTTATTTTAATGGATTTTTCCGTTTCATCATAGCACGAAAATAGATCTGGTGAAGAGAAGTTTTACCGTTCGGGGATTATTATAGCATATTCCAAGGGCCGTCCCTAAGACAGATACCGGGCTGACATTAAAAAAAGCAGCGCTCAGGCTGCTTTACCGATTCGTTAAAATATGCCGGGAGTGAGGGAGAAACTGTTTTCTTGAGCGATTGACGGATTCGATTCGTTCTTCAGCCAAACGGTTTGCCGCCTGATATGATGGAATGCCGTCACGTTTCGCAATTTCAAACACCCGGGCAATGTTATCATAGATGCCATCGACTTTTTTCAGGGCCCGTTCCCGGTCGTACCCATACAGTTCGTCAGCAATGTTAATTACGCCTCCTGCATTTATAATATAATCCGGTGCGTAAACGATCCCCTGCTCTTCTAAACGATTGCCATCTTCTTCTGTCTGCAGTTGGTTATTGGCAGCACCCGCTACAACTTTGGCCTGCATGCGTGGAATAGTACGGTCGTTCAGTCCACCACCTAAAGCACACGGACTGAAAATATCACACGCTACATCGTAAATGTCCCCCGGGGCCACCGCTTTTGCTCCGTAGGCTTGAACGGCTCGCTCCACCGAAGCTTCCCGGATGTCCGTGACAATTAAAGAAGCTCCTTCTTCATGAAGAAACCGGCACATTTCAAACGATACGTGGCCGACGCCCTGGACCGCAATTGTTTTACCAGAAAGCTCATCAGTACCAAAAGCTTCCTTTGCCGCTGCTTTCATCCCCTGATATACACCACGGGCAGTAACTGGCGAAGGATTTCCGCTCGAACCAGAAGCTGCAGACAGGGAAATACCGGTCACAAAGTTCGTTTCTTCGTGGATAATATCCATATCGTGCTCTGTTGTTCCCACATCCTCTGCCGTAATGTAGCGGCCGGCAAGGCCTTCAATATAGCGGCCGAATGCACGAAACATTTCTTCGTTTTTATCCGTACGGGCGTCTCCCATAATTACGGCTTTTCCCCCGCCAAGATTCAGCCCGGCCGCTGCATTTTTGTAGGTCATGCCCTTAGCGAGGCGCAGCACATCTTCAAACGCTGCTTCCTCGTTATCATACGTCCACATTCTCGTTCCACCCAGGGCTGGCCCGAGTGTCGTATCATGTATGGCAATAATTGCTTTTAATCCTGAGTTCCGGTCCTGGCAGACTACTACCTGCTCATAGTCGTGCATCTCCATGCGTTTAAACAATTCCATTTTGCATGCTCCTTTTGTATAAACTCATATTTATATCTGCTCTGTGCGCAGACGATCAGATACCACTGCGATAAATTCACTATTTGACGGTTTATACGGCAGAGCGCTGTCCTGGCTCCATCCAAATAAATCAGAAATAGCATGCGTATGGCCACGGTCCCACGCTACAACAATGGCATGTCTTAACGCCCGTTCAACACGGCTTGGTGTCGTCTGAAACTTTCGGGCGATTTCAGGATACAGCTGCTTGGTTACTGCATTAATCATGTGCATGTCTTCCATCACGAGCTTCACTGCTTCCTGCATATACACGTAGCCTTTTATGTGCGAAGGAATGCCAACATATTGAATAATATCTTTTATCCGCTCTTCCATGGACTGCTGGGCGGCTATTTTTACTGGGATCGTACCGGTTAACACTTGTGAATTTAAGCTTTCCCTGTGCACGTCCCGGATGTTTGCCATCAGCGCCTCCATATCGAAAGGCTTTAAAACGTAATAAGCGGCTCCATACTCCACTGCTTTTTTTGTTACATCCTCATGGCCAAATGCAGTTAACATAATAATTTTCGTGTTAATGTTATGTTTATTCTTTAAGGCCGTTAATACAGACAGGCCGTCCCGGTGCGGCATAATGATATCTAAAAGCAGCACTTCCGGCTGCTCCTGTTCTACTACCTCAAGGGCTTCTTCTCCATTGTGGGCCGTACCTGCTATCTCCATGTCTTCCTGCTCTTCTATATGTTCGATCAATACCTCAACAAGCTCTTTATTATCATCAGCTACCGCGACCCGTATCATTTTCCCCCGCCCTTCTGCCACTCTCTTTCTCTCTCAACATTATTTTACCATAGCGTGTCGCATAGAAAAAGACAACTTTGATAGTTGTCTTTCTCAAGTGGACATATTCTTTTGGGGTTACACATTGCTTTTCGCCTTCTCTGCCATCTGCAGCAGCTCAGTGGCGTTTTCTCTCGTTAAGGCTGTCACCTCAACTCCAGAGATCATCCGGGCAATTTCATCGATCTTATAATCAGCGGTTAACGGAGTCACAATTGTTTGGACTCGTTCTGCTTTTTCTTCTTTTTGAATATACAAATGACTGTCTGCCATCGCAGCCACCTGTGGGAGATGGGTGATGCATAGTACTTGAGAGCCTCTGGACACTAAATGGATTTTTTCTGCAATCGCCTGGGCCACCCGGCCGCTGACCCCAGTGTCCACCTCGTCAAAAATCAGGGAGGTAACGTGCTGGAAGCCGGATAGAATAGTTTTCAGTGCCAGCATGATCCTGGAAATTTCCCCGCCGGAAGCTACCTTTGCGAGCGGTTTCAATGGTTCACCGGCATTGGCGGAAATAAGAAATTCAATCTTGTCGGCTCCCTTTTCATTAAACACCCACGTCTCCCCCTCCTCCGTTTGATAGGACTTTCCCCGGCTGAGAGGCGATATCTGCACTTCCATTGTAGCTTTTTCCATATACAGGGCCTGAAGCTCCTGCTGCACGCTGCCTGCGAGGGCGTGCCCTGCCTGCCTCCGCAGATCGGTTAATGTTTTCGCTTCGGCAATCAGCTCATCTGCCGCCTGGGAAAGAGCCTGTTCGTACTCAGCGATACGTTCTTCTTTATTGGCAAGCGAATCGATTTCTTCTTCAATCTTTGAGGCATAAACTAAAATATCCTCAACCGAATCGCCATATTTTCGTTTCAGCTTATTCAACTCATCAAGCCGGTTTTCCACCTCATTTAACCTCTCCGGATTAAACGCCATGGAATCAGCCTTATCCCGGAGTGTAAACGTCGCTTCTTCCATCATGTAGTAGGCCGAGCTGACCGATTCGGAAAGGCCCCCCAGATCCGTATCGATTTCTGCGGCTTCTTCTACGCTCGATACTGCCATGCCGGCCCAGTCGAGTGCTTTTCCTTCACCATACAGGTGGTCATATGCGACGCGAATCGCCTCGAAAAGCTTTTCGCTGTTGGCGAGAATATGGCGTTCTTTTTCCAAATCTTCGTCTTCTCCTGGCTGCAGGCCGGCAGCTTCAATTTCCTGGAGCTGATATTGAATAAAATCCAACCGGTTTGCGGTTTCCTGATCACTTTCTTTCAACTGCTTCAATTTTGCCTGCAGCTGATCGAAGCGATGATAGCGTTTTTGATAATCTTCGAGGGCTTCTTCCAGCTCTGTTTTCCCGAAGCGGTCAAGCATCTGCTGGTGACGCTCCGCGTGCATTAAATCCTGGTGTTCATGCTGCCCGTGGATATCTACGAGACTGTGGCCGGTTTCTCTCAATACCGCAAGGGTAACCAGTTTGCCGTTAATCCGGCAGATGCTCTTGCCCTGATGAGTGATGTCCCTGCGCAATACGACCATGTCGTCTTCAATCTCAATGCCTGCGGCTTCTAATTTTTCAACTGCGGGGTGGTTATCCTCCAGGCGGAACAGCCCTTCCATTTCCGCCCGTTTCTCTCCGTGGCGTACATATTCAGCCGAACCCCTTCCACCGATAAGCAGGCCGATCGCATCAATGATGATAGATTTCCCGGCTCCTGTTTCACCGCTTAATACCGTTAATCCATTTTCAAATGAAACGGTTAACTCCTCGATAATGGCAAAATTCTTGATGGAAATTTCTTCAAGCATTTCTGTACCCCATTTCCAATTAGCATTAAAGCATTTCTAAAAACCGGTTGACAATTTCCGGGGAATTTTCTTTCTGCTTGCATATAATAAGTATCGTGTCGTCTCCGCAAATGGTTCCCATAATGTTTTCCCAGTCCAGGTTATCAATGAGAGCACCTACTGCATTGGCGTTTCCCGGCAGTGTTTTCATAACAATTAAATTTTCAGAATGATCGATGCCGACAAAGCTGTCCACGAG
Source organism: Marinococcus salis (assembly GCF_054971365.1). NCBI lineage: Bacteria > Bacillati > Bacillota > Bacilli > Caryophanales > Bacillaceae > Marinococcus > Marinococcus salis. Next base: position 70,436 of record NZ_JBQOJB010000003.1, read on the forward strand.
CGCTCTTTTCAGTTTTTGCATTGGATTAAAACGCTGATCGGCAGGCAGGCTGTACTTATATCTGCCGTCAATCATCGGCACCTTCACTAAATGAAGCTCCTTAATATCCCGTGATACCGTCGCCTGAGTTACGTTGTAGCCATCTCCCCGGAGTCTCGCTACTAAATCGTCCTGTGTTTCTATATCTGTATTTGAAATTAATTCTCTGATCTTTATGTGCCTTTGTCCCTTATTCATCCCGAAACCTCCCGTGCAAAACTACTTTCATCATAACTATTTCATTATAATTATACAAGTTTATGAGTAAATAGCACGCTCCGTTTTAGGAATTCTTTTGATGTTATGGCCTGAATAGAAAAAAACGCCGAAAAAGATCGGCGTCTACGAAGGTTCAAGTTTTTTCTTAAAGGAGTCATGTGCTTCCCGGACTACAGCAGCTATACGCTCTTCTCCAGGCAGCGGATGTTCACTGCTTGATACAGAACCATAGAGCAAATATTCTATGTTGCCATCTCCCCCGGTTATGGGGGAGAAGTCAAGCGCTTCCGGCATTAGGCCGGTGTCTTCTGCCGACTGAAGTATTTTCTTGAGCACCTCCCTATGAACTGCCGGGTCCCTGACAATACCTTTTTTTCCGACTTTATCACGGCCTGCTTCAAACTGCGGCTTGACCAGCACGCAAAAACCGGCATGCTTTGCGAGTACCTGTGGCATCACAGGAAAAAGCTTTTCCAGCGAAATAAAAGACACATCAGCGATCAGTATTCCGGGCACGCCACGTGCCAGCTGGCTTTTCTCAAGATGCCGAAAGTTCACCCGTTCCATCACCTCTACCCGCGGGTCCTGGCGCAGCTTCCAGGCGAGCTGATTGTAGCCGACATCCAGGGCATACACCAGTGAAGCCCCGTTTTGCAGTGCACAGTCGGTAAAGCCTCCGGTTGAAGCTCCGACATCGAGTACGACGGCATCCTGCAGATCCAGCTGAAACGAGTGAATGGCTTTTTCGAGCTTTAAGCCTCCCCGGCTCACGTAGGGCATCTGCTTTCCCTTCAAGCGTAAAACTGCTTCATCACTAATTTTTGTCCCGGGTTTATCCACTACTTCATCATCTGCCAGTACAAGGCCTGCCATGATTGCCCTTTTGGCTTTTTCCCGGGAATCAAACAGACCCTTCTGTACTATCAGCGTATCAATTCGTTCTTTATTCATCCCCGGATATTTGTTCTTTCTTTGCTGGTCATCGCCATCACCTTTTCCACTACCTTCTCGGAAGTGAGCCCTAATTCTTCATAAAGCTCCGGCACGCTGCCGTGTTCCACGTAGTAGTCGGCAATCCCCATCCGGCGGACCGGCAGCGAGTCATGCTCATGGTCTGCCATATATTCAAGCACTGCGCTTCCAAAGCTTCCCTTTAGTGCTGCTTCTTCTACTGTCAGCACCGGCTTGCCTTCTTCAGCCAATTCTTCGAGCATTTCATCATCAAGCGGTTTCGCGGAACGGGCATTAACAATACGCACACTTGTGCCGCGCTCGCTCAAGACGGCCGCTGCCTCCTCTACGATCGGAAGCATCGTTCCAAACGAGAGGATCGTACAGTCTGTCCCTTCCCGGACGATTTCCCACTTGCCGTAAGGAATGAGTTGAAACTCTTCGTCCATTTCCACTCCGAGACCATTACCGCGCGGGTACCGGACAGCTGTCGGGCCGTCGTCGTTATGAAAGGCCGAATACAGCATATGCTGCAGTTCATTCTCATCCTTAGGCATCAGAATTTTCATATTCGGCAGATGCCGCAGGTAAGCAATGTCAAACACTCCCTGGTGAGTTTCCCCGTCCGCACCGACTAAACCTGCACGGTCGATCCCAAACAGCACATTCAGGTTCTGGCGGCACACATCATGCACAAGCTGGTCGTAGCCCCGCTGAAGGAACGTGGAATACACACCAAATACCGGCTTCATTCCCTGCGTGGCAAGCGCGCCGGACATTGTTGTGGCATGCTGCTCGGCAATGCCTACGTCAAACATGCGGTCCGGAAATTTTTCTGCAAACGTATCGAGTTTCGTGCCGCCGGACATAGCAGCTGTTACGGCAACAAGCCGCGGGTCCATCTCTGCTATTTTTTGCAGGGTATTGCTGAATACGGCACTGTACGCTGGGGCTGCTGCCGGCTTTTTAATTACTTCACCAGACTCTATTTTATATGGCCCGAGCCCATGCCAGGTGCCTTTAGCATCATTTTCTGCCGGCGTGTAGCCTTTACCTTTTTTGGACAATACGTGTACTATCACCGGCCCGTTGGTATCTCTCGCGTATTTAATGTTGGCATGCAGGTCGTCGAGGTCGTGACCATCCACAGGCCCGAGGTACGTAAAACCAAGCTCTTCGAAAAACATACCGGAGAGCACCATCTGCTTCATGCTGTCTTTCATCCGATCGGCATAGGAAGCAAGCTTCGAACCGAAAGCAGGAATTCTGCGCAGCATATGATCTACGTCTTCTTTCGTTCTGCGGTAAGTGCCAGCGGTACGAATGCGGCCGAGCATACTGTGAAGTGCTCCTACGTTCGGCGAAATCGACATTTCGTTATCGTTCAGAATAATCGTGAGATCAGTTTGCTCATGGCCAATATGGTTCAGCGCTTCAAGAGCCATGCCACCGGTAAGAGCCCCGTCACCGATAATGGCTGCTACTTTGGAATCCCCGCCTTTCAGCTGATTCGCAAGCGCCATTCCTTCGGCTGCAGACAACGATGTTGAGCTGTGGCCAGTCTCCCATACGTCATGTTCACTTTCGGAGCGTTTGGGAAAGCCGCACAGCCCCTGATACTGACGCAGCGAATCAAAGCGGTCCGCCCGCCCCGTCAAAATTTTGTGTACGTATGACTGGTGGCCGACGTCCCAGATAAGTTTATCTTTGGGCGTATCATACAGCTGGTGCAGAGTGAGTGTTAATTCCACTACTCCGAGATTCGGGCCGAGGTGGCCGCCAGTGACGGATAATTTTTCAATTAGAAAGGCACGTATATCTTCACCCAGGGCTTTTAGTTCTTTATCGTTGTACTGCTTCATGAATCCAGGGTCTTGGATGGTTTCCAGGTTCATTTAAATCCCCCTACCTGCTATGTTTTTCTGTTGATGATTTCCATCTTCTTTTCTTTGGAATCAGCTTAATTTTCAGCTTATTTTCAATAAAATACAAGATTCTTCCGACCTGAAAAACGATATTGTTCGCATACGTAATCGCAAATGTTTTTCCAAGTGCTTTTCCGCTGACTGTGAGCGCTGCCACGATAGCTGTAAACACAGTACTGAGGATCAGCTGGCCATTGGAGCTGTTATTTGTTCCAATGGTCATACCAAGCTGTACAACAACTGCCGAGCTGGCTGTACCACTTACAACTCCGCTGATATCACCAATTACGTCGGCACAGAAGTTTGCAACCCTGTCGGCATTCCGCTGAATAAACACACTGTGGGATGCACCGGGAACTTTTTTAGCAGCCATTGCATTAAACGGCCTCGGCTTTGCCGCTGTAGCGGCCACGCCGATCACGTCAAAGACAACCCCGGTAAATACGATAATCAGCACGACGATCATGCCGATCGCCCAGCCGACTCCTGACAGTACTGCCGTTGAAACTACTGAAAAGATAGCTGCGAGTATCAGGGTGACAAATCCAATTAACGTGCTCCATCGGAGCGATTTTCTCCATAAATTGTTCATCTTTACTTATCACCAAATTCTTTGTTTTTATCATAACGTACATTTCGTTCTTTTAATATCATTTTGTGTTATGGCCTGGTTGTTTATACCCTAAATGGTTCATATTTACGCTTTTCTCCCTGTGCGAGCCTTCCGTAAAAGAAAAAAGCGCCTGTCAGCGCTTCTTCAACTGCTTATGTATAAAGTTGAATGGTCGCCCGGAGCGTAAACCTTGTGGCTTAGGTCCAGTAGGGTTTCCCACCAGGCAGCCAATTCGTCGCCGAATTGGTGGTTTCCCTTTAATGCCTGGTGAACGCCGTCACCGGCAGTTCGACTGAATTACCACTTAGACCACACTGCAATCCACTCTGGACGTGCGTCAAACAGCCTAGGAGTTTTCCTCGGCAGTTCCGTGCCACTTTCTTATCCTCTTTTGCAGAACAGGTTTCAGTTGTTGGGTCCCATACCAGTTGGCCGACCGGTATGATACCAATAGAACAACTTCCCCGCTGTTCCACTCAAGGCAGGCTACGCTGTTGAAAGGTCTTCCCTTGGCCTTTACAACAGGTCTTACCGCAGGATGCATCCGGGACGGTATCCGTCTTCCGGGATGACCCGGATACATTACTGCAGCCTCCACGGCGAAAGGGTTCACGCCCACATGCCATTGTGGATCGCCCTTACGCCTTAACTCCCAGCACCGACCCAGGGCTGGGCGCCGCAAGCCGACGCCAGGAACTTCATCGATGTGCCCTTCAGCGGATTTTTAGGCCCGCCTTCGAAAATGGAGAACCGACTAGGATACTGCACCATTCAACTTTTCAGCCTTATTTTAGCACGGTTTGACTGTCATGAAAACTAATCCGCTCTTTTTTTAGTGGTTTCGCTGCCCAATATAATGCAGAAAGGAGACTAAAAGAGAAGTATCTACTGTCATCAGCCCAAGCAATTTTTCGGCCTCTTCGATATGATAGGTAAGTTTTTCTTTTGCCCCTTCGAGCGTGAGGAGCTTAGGGTACGTACTTTTTTCTTTCGATTCATCGCTACCGGAGGATTTCCCCATTTCTTCGAGAGAGCCTTCCACATCCAGAATATCGTCCTTAATCTGAAAAACGAGACCAAGCTCCCGTCCAAAAGCACGCCAGTTTTCCACGTCTGTGTTCGGGGCTTCCGCTATTAATGAACCGGAAACGACTGCGTATGTCAGCAGGGCCCCTGTTTTATGATGGTGAATGTATTCGAGCTCTTTTAGATTCAACGCCTGCTTTTCACCTTCCAGGTCGGCCATTTGGCCGCCAACCATGCCTTCGCCTCCGGAGGCCCCAGCCAGTTCCTGAACCAGCTGAAGACGGGCTTCAGCTGAGGCTGGACGCCCCGCCTCAGCAACCCAAGTAAATGCTGTCGTCTGCAGCGCGTCTCCAGCTAAAATGGCAGTTGCTTCTCCAAACTTCCTATGATTCGTCGGCTGGCCGCGGCGCCAGTCGTCATCATCCATCGACGGAAGATCATCATGAACAAGTGAATACGTATGAATCAATTCCACGGCAGAGGCTGCCGGGAGGTCTTCTTCTTCCACCGGGCGGTAGCATTGCAGTACGGCCAGTGCCAGCAGCGGCCGCACACGCTTCCCCCCTGCTTCGAGAGAATACAGCATTGCTGCTTTTAGTGTATCTGGTGTTTTTAACGTACTCACCCGGTCAGTCAAAGCTTGGTCGACAGACGGCCGGTAGGTTTCAAAAAAATGCTGGAGGTCGACACTCATTCGTCCGGGGCCTCATTTTCAAGCGGTGTTACCTCGCCGTTTTCATCCACGATTTCATCCATTTGTTTTTCGACCTTTTGCAGCTTTTCATGGCACGTATTGGAAAGCGTCATGCCTTCCTGATACATCGTAATTGCTTTTTCTAAAGGTACTTCGCCTTCCTCAAGCCGTTCCACGATCTGCTCAAGCTTTTCCATCGCCTGTTCAAATGTTTGTTCCTGTTCTGCCAAAATTACCGCTCCTTTTCCGGATGGGAAAGCGCCTCAAAGCCGTCTTCCCCTTTTTCTTTAATTTCACATTGTAGGTAGCCATCTGTCACATACATTCTCAAGCTGCTTCCTTCGTCTGCCTGGGCAATCGAAGACAGCACCTTATCATTTTCATCGTAAGCAACATTATACCCGCGTTGCAGAATGGCGAGTGGATTCAGCAGTTCAATTGCCTGCAGCGACTTTGTAAAAGTCGCCTTTTTTCGCTCCACCTGCTGGTTCATCGCCTTTTGCAGCCGGGCCCGCTTTTCGTGCATTCTCTCGCGTTCAAGTTCAATTAAACGCTCAGGATGCTGGCGCATAAGCCGTTTTTCCATTTCTTCAAGCTTCTGCCTGCTTGTTTTCACTGTCTGGAACGTCTGCTTTTCTAGCCGCTCCATCACCCGGTCAAGGTCCTGTTCCTTTTGTTCGAATAAGCGCGCCGGATATTTAAACGCGTACGAACGCCGGAGCTTGGCAAGCCGGGTCCGCTGCTCCTGAACTTTATAATGCATCTGCCGGTGCAGGCGGTTTTGCATCTGGCGAATTTTCTCTTCAAGCTCGCTGACCATTGGCACAGCTATTTCCGCAGCAGCAGTCGGTGTAGCTGCCCGTACATCGGCTGTAAAATCGGCGATGGTGACGTCTGTTTCGTGGCCCACAGCAGAAATAACTGGTACATTTACATTCCGGATAGCCCGTGCCACCATCTCTTCATTAAACGCCCAGAGATCCTCAATAGAACCGCCTCCGCGCCCGACGATGACTAAATCCGCACTACTCATTTTTTCCACTCTTTCCAAAGCCCGGGTGACTGATTCCGGAGCCTGCTCCCCCTGCACCAGCACAGGGAATAACGTAATTTTTACTGGCGGGAAACGACGCTTAAGGGTAGAAATGATGTCCCGTATGGCTGCCCCGGTTGGCGACGTTATAACAACTATATGTCTTGGAACAGCCGGAAGCATACGTTTTTGATCCGCTGCAAATAACCCTTCTGCTTCGAGCTGCTTTTTCAGCTGTTCAAACCGCACATACAGCTGCCCGATGCCATCCGGTTCCATCGCGTTTACATACATTTGGTACTGCCCAAAAGGCTCATATACGGACACGCTTCCTGTCACCAGAACCTTCATTCCGTTTTCCGGCAGGAACGAAAGGTTTTTGTTTTTTCCGGCAAACATGACTGCTGATATTCTCGCCTGTTCGTCCTTTAGGGTGAAATACATATGACCTCTACTGTGCTTTTTAAAATTCGAAATTTCTCCGCGGAGCCATACCTTCTGAAGCCCCGGGTTCTGTTCGATAGAACGCTTGATGGCACCTGTCAGCTGGGAAACGGAAAGCCATTTATCCGCAGGCGACTGCATATCTTTAAGCCCCCTGCCGGTGGAATCGTTTTGCAGACTGCAGCGTATTGTAAAGAAGCATCGTAATCGTCATCGGCCCGACTCCTCCCGGCACCGGTGTGAGATATGAAGCCTTCTCGCTCACTTCTTCAAAATCAACATCTCCGCACAGCTTTCCATCATCCTTGCGGTTCATGCCAACGTCTATAACGACAGCTCCCGGTTTAACATCTTTCTTTTTTACGAATTCCTGTTTGCCGATCGCTGCAATCAAAATATCCGCCGACTGCATATATGACTCCAGGTCTTTTGTACGCGAGTGACAATAGGTGACCGTAGCGTTTTTATTCAGCAAAAGCTGTCCCATTGGCTTTCCAACGATATTGCTGCGTCCGAGAACGACAGCATGTTTACCCTCAATCGGGGCGCCGACGTATTCGAGCATTTTAATAATGCCGTACGGCGTACATGGAAGAAAAGCCTCCTGGCCGGTCATCATTCGTCCAATATTGATAGGATGAAATCCATCTACGTCTTTGTCCGGCGAAATGGTTTCAATTACTTTCTTATCTGAAATATGATCCGGAAGCGGGAGCTGCACAAGAATACCGTGAATTTCTTCATTGTCATTATATTCTCTTACAATCTGGAGCAATTCCTCTTCAGTAACGGATTCCGGCAGTTCTTTTAACTCTGAATGGATGCCGACTTCTTTAGACGCCTTCTGCTTTCCTTTAACATACGACCTCGAAGCCGGATTATCTCCTACTAAAACTACGGCGAGTCCCGGTATTTGCTCTCCATTATTCCAGGAAGCGACTTCCTTCTTGATTTCTTCACGCAAAGAAGCTGCTACTTCTTTGCCGCTGATCAGCTGGGCACTCATTCACTCTCTCTCCCTTCACGTTCACAATCACTTAAAATATTCGACAACACGCCGTTGACAAATTTCCCTGCCTCTATACCGCCAAATGCTTTGGCCAGCTCAATAGCTTCATTGACGCTGACATGCAACGGAATATCAGGCACATATAGCATCTCATGGACGCATTCTCTTAAAATAGCACGATCCACGTTCCCAACCCGTTCAAGAGTCCAGTGTTCAAGCTGATCTACAAGCCGTTCATCAATTTCTACAAGGTGTTCCCATACACCATGCACCGCAGAAATCAGAAACTCATCTGCTTCTTCATCCTCGAGCATGGAATTTTTTATTGCCTGGTCTGCGTCAACATCTGTAATATCCATCTGGTACAGTGCCTGTACGGACCGAAGCCTGGCTAAACGTCGATTCATTTCGTGTTCTCCTTTTCTCCTATGTACCCGGAGCCGTATTCGTAAATGAAAGAAGGACGGCTCCCCCGAAAAGCGGTGGCGGGACAGCCCTCCCTGGTCATTTTTCCTGTTCCTGTAACGGCTGCTCTTCTTCAGGGAACTGCAGGCCGATAATGTGTACATTCACCGCATCGATGTGAATATCAGTCATCCCCCGTACGGTCTGCTGAATATTTTCCTGGACCTGCTTAGCTGTGACCGGCAAAGAGCTTCCGTAGTGAAGCAACATGCTGATTGTCACCACTGCACCGTGTTCAGTAAATTCTACCTTCACGCCTTTGCCATATGATTTCCGGCCGAAACGCTCTGCTACATCATCTGCGATGCTGCCCTGCAGACCGTATACCCCCTCGACTTCAAGTGCGGCAATGCTTGCCACTACTTCAATCACATCCCGGGCGATCTCAATATTTCCCAGACTTTCTTTTTCTTCATCTATCGTAAGCAGCGTGTATTCGCTCACAGCGCTCCCCGCTTTCTATGCAGCATGATTTTATTCGTCCTGCTCCGCCTCTGCTTCTGCTCTTTCTTTTTCTTCCGCTTCTTTTTGCTTTTGGACGTACTCGTATTTATACTGGCGGAATACAGGGTATTCAGAAAGATTATCAGGGATCTTTCCCTTTTCAAGTAGAATCAATTTGACAATATCTTTGTTGCGGGCCATATGATATTTTTCTCCATACTCGTTTTCTTCAGCGAATTGTTTAATGCTTTGATAGTCTTCTTCCTGAATGGACACTGTATATTCATGGCCAGGTTCTCCGTACTCATGTTCAAAGCCTATTTCAAATTCCACGATCTGTATTTGGTCGCTTTTCATGTTGCGGGTCTGTTCAAGCACCGCTTTTGCGCCTTCCGTTAAATCATTCCATTCCATATAATAGCCTCTCTTTCCGTATTACCGCTCAAAATTCCATTCCATTATATCACGGTGTTTCTGCAATTTCACCGGTCCACAGCCGCCTGCGTGTATTGTTCAAGAAAAAACGGCCTCCCCAATGGCAGGCCGTTTGTTTTTAGGCACGGGAGGCGTATGCGCCGGTTCTTGTATCGACAACGATCCGCTCGCCTTCTTCAATGAAAATAGGGACCTGTAGACGGTATCCGGTCTCTACCACTGCCGGTTTGGATCCTCCGGACTGGGTGTTTCCTTTAATGCTCGGGTCTGTTTCTTTAACTTCGAGCTCTACCGTATTAGGCACTTCAACACCAAGCGTTTCTGTACCGTAGCTGGTAATAGACACTTCCATGTTTTCTTTTAGAAAGTTTAATTCATACTTCAACTGCTCGCTCGTCAACTCCATTTGATCAAACGTTTCCATGTCCATAAATGTATGCACATCGCCGCTAGCGTACAAGTATTGCATTTTCCGGCGTTCAATATGTGCATTATTTACTTTTTCACCAGCGCGAAAAGTTTTTTCCTGAATGTTGCCCGTACGCAGACTGCGAAGCTTAGAGCGGACAAATGCAGCCCCTTTTCCAGGCTTTACGTGCTGGAATTCGACAACTGTCCAAATATCGCCGTCTGTTTCAATGGTGAGCCCTGTTTTAAAATCGTTAACTGAAACCATAAACGTTCCTCCACTCTTCAATTGATCGATTATTACTATATCACAGCTGCCCGGTTTTTTATATGCAATCCCGGTTAATTGCCGACGATCGTGAGCTCTTTTGCAGAGTAGCTAAGCTTCCGGCTGCCGGTTTCGGTGATAAGAACGTCGTCTTCTATACGAACTCCTCCAAGCTCCGGCACGTATATCCCCGGTTCAATAGTAATTACCATGCCCGGTTCGAGCTCTACATCGCTTTTCGGAGAAACGCCGGGCTGTTCGTGCACTTCCATCCCAAGGCCGTGGCCGAGACTGTGGCCGAAGCGTTCACCGAACCCTTCTTTATTAATGTGATCTCTTGCAATGGCATCTGCTTCTTTCCCGGTCATGCCCGGCCCCACCTGCTCTACAGCTTTCATCTGGGCTTCGTAAACCGTCTGGTATATTTTTTTCATATCATCATTTGGTTCACCGACAGCGAGCGTTCTCGTGATATCCGAGCAGTACCCGTCCACGTAGGCCCCAAAATCAAGTGTCACAAGCTCCCCGTCCTCTATCACCTTATCGGAAGCGATACCATGGGGAAGGGCTCCTCTCCATCCGGAAGCAACGATAATATCAAAGGAAGAGCCCGCTGCACCGTTTTTTCTCATATAAAACTCCAGTTCGTTACTTACATCAAGCTCGGTCATATTCGGTGCAATGATCGATTTGATATGTTCAAACGCATCTTCAGCGATATTGACCGCTGTCTGCAGTTTTTCGACTTCCTCCTTTGATTTGTAGGCACGCTGCTTTTCTACGATTCCTGAAACCGGGGAAAGCGATCCGCTTAGTTTTTCTCTCATATCTTCAAACTGCGCATAGGTTACATGCTGCTTTTCAAACCCAACAGAGCTTACGTCCTCGCTTTGGGCAATTTCTTCGACCGTATCCCAGGCTGAGCCCTTCTGTTCGATAACATCGAAATCGAGCGCTTCATCGTTAGCCTGCTCTACGTAACGAAAATCTGTAATTAGGTGAGCCGATTTTTTTGTAATAATCAGCGTACCGGCCGAACCGGTAAAACCACTTACATAGCGTCGATTATAGGGGCTTTGTATAACAAGCGCATCAAGTTTTTTGTGCTCAAGCTCTTCCCGGATACGTGCTGTGATCTCATGCATTACCGACACCTCTTTTTGGATTAACTTTGCTTCCTTGTTTATCGTAACACAACGCGCGGTAAGGAAACAGACTTCGAGAAAGAGGTGGGCTTCTTCTATATATCACGTGTATTCTCATTAGATTATGGGAATGGTATTAATACAGTGAGAGAATGTTTAAAAGTAGCGCTTTCCATATCTTTATTGTAAAATTTAAGTATTAATTCAATTAACGCTTTTATCCACCCCACGCTTTAGGCCTCTGCAGAATCGTTGTCATTTCTCCGCATTGTTTTACAGCATTACTCAGCGGGTATGGAAATAAATCTTCTTATTAATCTGTACAAAGAATAGAAGAACACCTGGGCATTACTCATATATACTATTACATGTATTATGCACTCAGCTTTTTATATAACTACCTCTGGCCGCTGGTAACGCAAAAAATTTTTACGAAATGAGAGGTGTGTTCCATGCAGCAAGCGCTAAAAAACCCTATTGCTACTGTTGTGCTGGGACTTGCCATTTTAGGGGTGGGTTACCGGCTCGTAACAGATCCGCTCGGTCTGCTTCTCTACCTTGTTATTGGTGCAGCTATCGCTGTTGGTTTATATTTCCTTTTCACAAGAGTCATCATGAAGCGCGCGATGATGAACCAATACCAAGCTGGCTCTAATGCTGCCTCCGGTCGTCCCGGATCTGCAAAAGGAAATCAGGCGAAAAATTTTAAACAAGCCCAGAAGCAGCAGAAGAAAAAATCGGCTAAAAGTTCCAGTAAACGGCGTAACGAGGCAAACCTGAAAGTGATTCAGGGAAACAAAAACCGAAAAAAAGACCGGGCGTGACAAACGCCCGGTCTTTTTTTATTCATACGAGCGCTGGATGTCCCTCAGTGCCTGTACCCGCTCGCTGTCGTCTTCAAAATACTGCAGAACGTCTCCAATACGGTCGATGGCATCCCAGCTGAGATGGTGTTCAATTCCTTCTACATCTGCATATATTTTGTCCTCTTCCACCCCGATAATATGTAAAAACTTTTCGAGCAGCTCATGCCTGTAAACCAGTCGTTTACCTATTTTATTTCCTTTTGAAGTCAACACAAGCCCCCGGTACCGTTCGTAAATCAGATATTCCATTTTATCGAGCTTCTGAACCATTTTTGTTACAGAGGAAGGATGTACTTCCAGCGTTTCTGCAATATCTGATACCCTTGCATACCCTTTTGATTCGATCAATTGATAAATCCGCTCTAAATAATCTTCCATACTAGGAGTCGGCATCGGGACCCTCCAATAAATATGATAAAAACTGTTACACAAAAAAATTGGCTTTCTTTATTTTAACGAAACTATTTCTAAAAAACAAACCTTCTTTTTCTTATAATTAACCCTTATTTCTAATTTGCCCTCAGGAAATTTTTTTGTTCGATAATTAATTTCCTCGCATTTGAAGAGCTTTTCTTTTGTTCAACACTGCATTCTTGTACAATATAAAGTATTGAAGGAGGCAGCATTCATGAGCTATGTGATGTATAACGAATCCATTATTCCAAAAGAGGAAGCCGCTATTTCCTTTGACGATCGCGGTTATTATTTTGGCGACGGCATTTATGAAGTGATCCGGGTGTACAACGGAAAATTGTTTCTCCAGGAAGGGCATCTCGAACGGTTTCAGGACAGCGCTTCTAAACTCGATTTGACAGTCCCCTACTCCCCTGACACGATGAAGTCGCTTCTTCGCCGTCTGATTGAGAAAAACGGACTTACTACGGGATATGTCTATTTTCAGCTGACCCGCGGTATTCAGGCCCGGGATCACTTGTACCAGCGCGGAACAGCCCCGGTGTTAACCGGCTTTACGAAAGCTTCCGAAGTGCCATTTGCTAAACAGGCTGACGGCATAAATGTGTACGCCACAGAAGACATCCGCTGGCTTCGCTGTGACATTAAAACCATTAACCTGCTCGGAAACGTGCTTGCCAAACGGGCCGCGGAAGATCACGACTGTGCGGAGGCGCTTCAGCACCGCGGAGAGGTTATTACGGAGGGCTCCTCTACCAATGCCTTTATCGTTAAAGACGAAACGGTCATCACTCATCCGCAGAGCAACTATATTCTTGAAGGTATTACTAAGCGCTACGTCCTTCAGCTGGCAAAGCAGTTGAATATTCCCGTCGAACAACGCCCGTTTACTATCGACGAAGCCATACAGGCTGACGAAATGTTTATGACGAGCACTTCGATTGAGATCGTGCCCGTCCGTTCTATTAAAGGCTCATTTCAAGCCGAGTACGGAAACGATCCAGTAACGAAGGAGCTTCTTGGAGAATTCCGCCGCGAAGTCGAGCTGTTCGAATCCGGGGACACCCAGCCGCTTGTTACCTACAACTAATTGGCCGCAACATCCCTTATATAAACGACCGCCCCGGGGGCGGTCGTTTGTTTTTTAATTGAGGGAGAACATCAGCGCCTGAAATTCCACTCATCGGTCTCGTATCGTTCTGCTGCCAGCGCCTCTACTTCTTTCTCCTGATCCGCAGTTAGCTGATACTCTTCAAGGTCGGCATGCAGACCGTCGGCAAATCCTTCTTTAAAAGCACTCCTCAGATCTTCCAGCGTGAATGGTTTGTCTGTAAGCTCGTTGATCGCGACGGCTTTATTTTTAAAAGCCTGCTGCATTCTTTCCCGAACGCGCTCACTCGGATACTTAAACAAATCAAATAACTTGTCCTCATCCAGGTCCAGAATAATTGATCCGTGCTGCAGGATGACCCCGCGCTGTCTTGTCTGGGCACTTCCGGCAATTTTCCGGTCCTCTACGACCAGCTCATACCATGACGAGGCGTCAAAACAGTTAGCCGAACGGGGATTCTTTAACGAGTCTTCCTCCTCCTTCGTTTTCGGCACGGAAAAATAAGCATCCAGGCCAAGCTTTAAAAACCCCTGCAAAATTCCTTCCGAGAGTACCCGGTAGGCCTCGGTCACCGTTTCCGGCATTTCCGGATGATCTTCTGAAACAATAATGCTGTAGGTCAGCTCCTGATCGTGCAGAACCGCCCGGCCTCCCGTCGGCCGGCGCACAAAACCTACACCGTGCTTTTCCACTGCCTCCATATCAATATCCTTTTTTGCCTTCTGAAAGTAACCGACTGACAGCGTCGGCGGATTCCATCCGTAAAACCTTATCACCGGCGGAATTTGCCCTTCACTGTGCCACTGCAGCAGTTTTTCGTCGAGAGCCATATTATAGGCCGGCGACCGGTTGCCTGAATCTATAAAAAGCCAAGTATCTTTTGCCATTAACGTTCATCTCTCTTTCTCAATTTTTCCACTTCCATTGTAGCAGAGATCACTGCGTTCCATATATAAAAATGACCGCCCATTAATTAGAAATCTGGCAAAGCAACGGGGTTATGCGTTATAATTAATTTGCAATCGACCTGGAAAGAGGTGAAATAATATATATGATATTTGAATGGTTATGGGTAGTGCTCATTGCAGTATTAGTTTTTCTGATTGTACGCCGGTTTGTCGGACCGAAGGACTTAACTGCATTACCACAGGAAGATTTTATCAAAGGCTATCGTAAAGCCCAGCTTATCGATGTGCGTGAGCCGAAAGAATACGATGGCGGCCACATTCTCGGGGCCCGGAATATTCCCGTTTCGCAAATGAAGCAGCGGATGGTTGAAATCCGGGAAGACCAGCCTGTTTATTTATACTGCCAGTCTGGCATGCGTTCAAAGCAAGCCGCAAAGCTGATCAAAAAGCATAAGGGAAACCGGGATATTTACCACCTGAAAGGCGGATTTAAGCGCTGGACAGGCAAAATCAGTAAAAAGAAAAAAAGCGCATAATTAAAGGGACGAGCAGGCGCTGCTCTTCCCTTTTTGTGTTTAATTTTCCTTTTATCGTTATTTCATGGATTTGAGCGAGGTTTCAGTATTATACGTCAGTACCGGTTTTCGTGCTGCCAGCGTCTCATCCAGTCTTCCGACTACGGTAGTATGAGGCGCTTCCTGTACCATTTCCGGGCTCTCCTCTGCCTCCCTGGCAATTTCAATCATGGCATCTGCGAAGGCATCAAGCGTTTCTTTGGCCTCGGTTTCGGTCGGTTCAACCATCATGCACTCTTCGACATTAATCGGAAAATAAATCGTTGGCGGATGATAGCCGTAATCCAGCAGTCGTTTAGCTATATCAAGCGTTCGTACTCCAAGCTGTTTCTGGCGCCTTCCTGATATAACAAATTCGTGCTTGCAGTGACGGCCATACGGAAGGTCAAAATACGGCTCGAGCCGTCTCATTAAATAATTGGCGTTCAGCACTGCATATTCCGAAACTTTTTTGAGTCCCTCTGCACCCATCGTCCGGATATAGGTATAAGCACGTACGTTAATGCCAAAGTTCCCGTAATACGGCTTTACGCGGCCGATGGAATGCGGACGGTCTTTGTCCCAGTAGTACTTATCATTTTCTTTCGTGAGTACCGGCCCGGGCAGATAAGGGATCAGCTCTTTTTTTACGCCCACCGGACCGCTGCCGGGACCGCCGCCTCCATGTGGGCCGGTGAATGTTTTATGGAGATTTAAGTGTACAACGTCAAAGCCCATATCTCCGGGCCTTGTGATGCCCATGATAGCATTGGAGTTGGCTCCGTCGTAATATAAACGCCCGCCAGCCCGGTGAATCGTATCCGCTATTTCCATAATGTCTTCTTCAAACAGCCCAAGCGTGTTTGGATTCGTGAGCATAAGGGCAGCCGTTCTTTCGCCCGTAACTTCTTTTAGATGCTCAAGATCCACCAGGCCCCGGGCGTCCGTCCGGACCGTCACATGATCAAATCCTGCCACTGTTGCTGAAGCAGGGTTCGTTCCGTGCGCAGAGTCGGGGACGATCACTTCGGTGCGTTCCGTTTCACCGTTTGCTTCGTGAAGCGCCCGTATCAGCATCAGGCCGGTCCACTCTCCCTGGGCGCCGGCTGCCGGCTGCAGAGTGACTTCGTCCATGCCGGTTATTTCAGCCAGGGCCTGCTGCAGGTCGTGCATCATTTCGAGATTCCCCTGCACCTGAGTCTCCGGCTGATACGGATGCGTCGCGGCAAATCCAGCCATGCGGGCAGTTTCTTCATTGATCTTCGGATTGTATTTCATTGTGCAGGAGCCGAGAGGATAAAAACCAGAATCCACCCCGTAGTTCCGGTTCGACAGGGCCGTATAGTGGCGTACTAACTGGAGCTCGGACACTTCCGGGAGCGCCGGTTCTTCGTTGCGGATACTAGCCTCCGGCAAAATGTCACTTAGGCTTTGCTCAGGAATATTTGTTTCGGGAAGCGAATACGCTACCCGGCCTGATTTGCTCTGTTCAAAAATTAATGGCTGGTTAGGCTGTTTCATGTACAAGCACCTCCAATTGGTCGGCAAAGGTTTCAAGCTGTTCTCTTGTCCGAAGTTCGGTCACACATACGAGCATCTGGCCTTTTTTATCCGCTGAAACCTCCCCTAAATCATAACCGCCAATGATTCCATGCTGAAATAATTGTTCATTTACCTCCGATGCCGGCCGGCTGAGATTGATGACAAATTCATTAAACGACGGTGATTCGTGGACCACCTGTATTCCTTTTTGCTTTAGCAGCTGCTTTAAAAAGTGAGTACCTTTAATATTTCGTTCTGCTGTTTCCCTCAAACCTTTTTTACCGAGAGCTGTCATCGCTACAGAAGCCGCCAACGCATTCAAAGCCTGGTTCGAGCAAATGTTGGAGGTCGCTTTATCCCGGCGGATGTGCTGCTCTCTTGCCTGGAGGGTCAGTACGTAGCCGCGGCTTCCGTCTTCATCTTCAGTCTGCCCGACAAGCCGTCCGGGAACTTTTCGAATGTGTTTTTTGGTAGTCGCGAAAAAACCACAGTGCGGTCCGCCAAACTGCATCGGGATGCCAAGCGGCTGGGCGTCTCCCGCAACAATATCCGCCCCAAAGTGCCCAGGGGGCGTCAGTATGCCCAGGGACAGAGGATTAGCAGAAACAATCATTAAAGAATTTTCTTTGTCGGCTGCCTGTCTTACAGCCGCTAAATCTTCAATGGTTCCGTAGAAGTTCGGGTATTGTACGATTACTCCTGCGGTATCAGCATCGATCGTCTTTTCAAGCTTATCCAGATCCGTGCGGCCATCTTTTTCAGGAACAATTTTCACTGTAAGGCCGGGGCCTGCCGCATAGGTTTTCAATACATCGAGCGCTTCGGGATGGATGGTTTCTGATACTACAATGGTCCGCCGTTTCCCTCTGTTCTCACTCGCAGCCATCAGCGCTGCTTCAGCAAGCGCTGTTGGCCCGTCATACATTGACGAATTAGCGATATCCATTCCCGTAAGTTCACTGATCATCGTTTGAAATTCAAATATTGCCTGCAGCTCGCCCTGCGAAATTTCAGGCTGGTACGGAGTATACGCCGTATAAAATTCTGAACGCCGTAGCACATGGTCGACGACCGTTGGTATATAATGCTCGTACACCCCTGCTCCGAGATAGGATACACAGTCCTGCACGTTAGCGTTCCTGTCACTAAGGCGTTTCATTTCCTTTAGAAGGTCCGTTTCCCCAAGAGCCTTTGGCAGATCCATTTCTCCGGCAAAGCGAATATTTTCCGGCACATCTTCAAATAATTCATCGATGGCATCCACGCCAATTGTTTTGAGCATTTCTTCTTTATCTTCACCAGTGACTGGCAAATAGCGATAATCCATTTTTGACGCCTCCTCGTATTATTTTTTCCGTTTGTAAAAAGGCACAGCTGCCACTTTCGCCCGCTTGGCTTTTCCACGCACATCCACCGCTACCGCCTGATCCAGGTTGCTCCATTCGGCATTTAAAAGTGCGAGTCCTACGTTTTTTTTGAGCGTCGGGGACTGGGTGCCTGTCGTGATCCATCCTATTTCTGCTCCGTCATCATTTCGTACGCCGTATCCCGGACGGGGTATCGCCTTATCGACCATTTCAATACCGACCAGCTTGCGTTTCAGTCCTGCTTCTTTTTGTTCCTTTAAAGCTTCTTTTCCGATAAAATCATTTTCTTGCTTCAGTTTTACACAAAAGCCGATGCCGGCTTCAAGCGGGGTGATATCTGCACTCAGTTCCTGTCCATACAACGGCAGCTTCGCTTCAAACCTCAGGGTATCCCTTGCGCCAAGTCCACAAGGGACAATGCCTCTGCTTTTTCCAGCTTCCATAATAGTCTCCCAGCAGTAAAGCGCATCCCCGGAGCGGCAGTATAATTCAAATCCGTCCTCACCGGTATAGCCAGTTCTTGATATAAGAACGTTTCCTGTTTCTCCGATAGAAGCACTGGCAGCAAATCGAAAAGGCAGTATTTCTGAAAGAGATGCGTCGGTTACTTTCTGTAGTATCGTTTCCGCCTCCGGGCCCTGCACCGCAATTAATGCTGTCCTTTCTGAGATATCCGTGATGCTTACGTTTTCCGTCCCGTGCCGGCGAAGCCATTCGAGGTCCTTCTCAATATTGGCTGCGTTTAAAACAAGCATGTATTTTTCTTCTTCGAGCTGGTACACGAGCAGGTCGTCAACTGTGCCGCCATTTTCATAGCACATAGCGGTGTACAGCGCTTTGCCGGGCTCCAGGTTTTTTATGTTATTTGTGAGCATGTACTGCAGAAAATCAGCAGCCTCTGGACCCTCTACGATCGCCTCGCCCATATGGGAGACGTCGAACAGGCCGGCTTTTGTACGAACCGCTTCGTGTTCGCTTTTGATGCCCGAAAACTGAACTGCCATTTCCCAACCACCAAAATCGACAGTTTTAGCTCCGTATTTTTCATACACTGAATACAGCGGAGTTCGTTTTAGTTCTGCCAAAGAAATCACCTCGTTTAATTATTTTTTCTGAAAAATCAAAACAGTAAAAAACAAAAAAAGACAGAGCTCCCATGAATTATGGAAGCTCTGTCCTATAACCAGAAAGTTTCTCCTTTCCGCAATGCAGAAAGAGTGTCTTCGTGGGTGGCTTCAAAAGAAGCGCTCTCCAGAGGAGCGTCCAGTAAGAGTCTGTTTGCCTGAGAGATTCACCTGTTACGGTTTGCTCCTTCGGCGCTGCCTGGCAGTCTCTCCCCTTACCATCATCCGCGCATTATATGTACGTTCTTATTTGCTCATATTTTATCATTAATTCATATAAAAACCAATGCTAAAAAAAATGAAACCGAACATTTTCAATAAAACCATATTAATTATTCGTATGTATGTGCAGATCGGTTATTTCTTCCGGGAAAAATATTGTTTATACTAAAGACAGTATACTAATTGGAGGGAAACTATGAACTGGAAAACAGCTACCGCTTGGACCACTGCAGACAAACTGCTATGTTCTGTACGATAATGATAAAAACGCTGTTATTATTGACCCGGCCGGTGATGCCGATAAACTGCTCACCTTTCTCCAGGAAAACGAGCTTCACCCCGTAGCAATTCTGTTAACACACGCCCATTTTGATCATATTGGGGCGCTTGATACTGCTCGGGAAGCATACAATATCCCGGTTTATCTTCACGAACAGGAAAGTGACTGGCTTGAAGACCCTCAGAAAAACGGTTCGAGCCGTATGATGCCAGAGGCTGCATTTACCACGAAGCCTGCCGATCACTTGCTGCAGTCAGAAGGAAGGCTTCAATTTGGCGGTTTTGAATTTCAATGGCTTCACACACCGGGGCATTCCCCGGGAAGTGTTTCCTATTGGCATAAAGAAACTAACACAGTATTTTCTGGTGACGTGTTGTTTTCAGGCGGGGTTGGCCGGACCGATCTCTACGGCGGCGATATGGATACACTGTTAGCCTCCATACACGAGCAGCTGCTTGACCTTCCTGAAAATACGGTTGTAGCCTGCGGCCACGGCCCCTTTACAGATATCGAAACCGAAATGAATTCCAATCCGTTTATTAATGGATTTGGTGCATAATGTGATAAGGACCCCTGTTTTTAAACAGAGGTCCTTTTATAATATATTACAGTGTTTGAAATTATCTTGAGCCCGGCTCCCTGTTTTCATCTGAATACTAAGATGCCCGTTACTCTGCTTCTTCCATCCATTGATATACGTGTTCATGCAGCTCTTGTTCCGTTTCTCCGCCTTCAGCCGGGTGCTCTGCTTCAGCCATCGGTTTTACCGTATATTGGTCTTCAGGGCCCGGAACTACCTGAGTAAAGTCAACGTTTGGGTTCGTTATGTTTATTTTTTCCCCGTCTTTTTCTATATCGAATGTTGCAATGCCGCCTGTATCGGTATAGTCCGTATCCTGCCCGGAATAAAAATTACCAAGCGAATAATAAACCAGCGTCTCATTGCCTTCTTCGCCCTCCACCCATTCCATCGGCTGAAGCACGTGAGGATGGTGGCCAAGAACTACGTCCACTTCCAGATCTGCAAGAAACTGAGCCAGTTCTTTCTGTTCTTCATTGGGGAGTCTTTCGTATTCACTTCCCCAGTGCATATTCACTACCACAACATCCGATTCATCTCTCATCGCTTCAACGTCTTCCTGTATTTGTTCCTTATCAATTTTCTGAACGACATAATCGTGCTCCTCCGGAATCGAAATGCCGTTCAACCCATACGTATAAGATAGAAAACCAATATCAACGTCTTTCACGTTTACGATACGCTTGCGCTCTGCATCCTCTTCGTCTTTATATACCCCTACGTAGTCCATGCCAATCTGCTCATAATGATTAATCGCGTTATTTACAGCTTCCATTCCGCGGTCGAGTGTATGGTTATTGGCCCCGGAAAGCATGTCCACTCCGGCATCCTGAAGATCATCTACAATCGCGTACGGGCTGTTAAAAGAAGGATAAGCTGACAAGCCGAGCTCTTCCCCGCCAGGGATCGATTCCTGGTTCACAATCATATAATCCGGTTCCTTAAGCATGGGCGTAACTGCCTTCAATGCCGGCGTGAAGTCATACTCTCCGTCTTCTTCCATCCTTTTATATACGCGTCCATGCAGCAGCACATCCCCAGCTGCTCCAACCGTGACGCTCTCATCTTCCTGTTTTTGCTCCTGTCTTTCAGTCTCTTTTTGTGTCTCTGAATTTTCGTTTTCCTGCGCTGATTCTTCCCCGGTGCTGCAGCCGCTCAGAACAATAAAACCAACAGTTATGCCTGCATAAAATTTTCGCATGAGTCCCTCTTTTCATTCAAATAGAATTACTAGTCGAAATATACTATAAGTTTACTAATAACTTCATAGAAATTGAAGGGGTTTCATAGCTTTTCATGGCTGCCGGGGAGAAACGTTTTTTCTTCCACGGATAATTAGTATTCCCAAAATACATAATAGCGGTACAATCACCCACCATTCCTGAGTAAGCAACGGATAGGAAAAGTTTTTCGTGGCCACTGGGTATAAAAGCTGGGTGCCATTTCCAAGAAAGTCAATCAGCATAGAGCCCGCCCCCAGCGTAACAAACGCAGCCGCCCAGGCTTTAGGAAATCCTCCACCCAAGGCAGGGCGAACAACTGCAGCGAGCGCCGCAGCAATAAACGGCATTGTTAAAAGCGTATGAAAGATATAGTTGCCAAATAATTTTGGAATATCAGGCACTAGTACTATCGCCCCGAATGCCATGATTTTCAGGCGATCTGAACTGATTAACCACGGGCTTCCGTAAAATATATACATTATCGCTGCACCAGTCAGCAGGTGAAGCAGTGTGCTTGGTACATGTTCAATTAAAATTTCAATCACAGGCGGTCCTTCTTTCTGCTGGAGATGATTGTTTTATTCACGGTTTTTTATTTTCATAAACTTTATCCGGGGTGCTCTAATTCACCAGGTTGGATTATACAGCTGTCAGGGTATGAAAAGAAAAGCACACAATTTATTTTCAGGAGTGATTTATAATGATTTCCGTGGAAAAACCTTCTGCACTCAACCGGGCGAGAAAGAAAAAAGTTGAGGCAATGAAGGCTGAAGGAGACTTTGCCAGCCAGTTGAAAACCATTCTGGTTTTTCAGCACATGGATAAGCACTCAGCTGATAAAATGGACAACAGCTTTCGCCCGAAAAAAGCTATTTTTGCTCTTACCGGGGAAAAAATGTCCTTAAAAGACATAGCTTTTGTCATTAAATTAAAAGGATTTAACGGCCTTTATCGTTTGTTTTCCGCTTATAGTACTGTTTCTCATACAAATGAGTCTGGCGAAGCAGTCGTTATTTTTCAGCGGCGCCGTTAATGGAGACTATATAAAAAAACCAAATCCGTCTTTTATTCTTGCCTAAGCACAGCATACGGCCAATGGTTTGTATAGACAAACCGTTACCTGCTTCCATATACTATTAATAGGTGAATAGACAGAAAAAGCGGGGCCTTTTTGTTTTTCCTGTCGAATTTTAAATTTCTACATATTACAGAGGAGTGGGTAGTTTAACGCAAGCACCGTTTCGAGCGGAACATGCTGGGAATTTCCTTCGTCCGGAGCGACTTAAAAAGCCCGGTAACGGTATTCAGATGGTGAATTAAGCGCCGAAGCACTATGGGCCGTTACTGCAGGAAGCTGAAAAACATACGCCGCTTGAACAACCCGGTTTAAGCCCGCAGTGCGGCTTTGCTTCTACCGAAGAAGGTAATATTTTTACAGAAGAAGAGCAATGGGCGAAAGTACGCCACGTCGTTTCTCTTGCCGAAGACGTCTGGAATTAAGTATTCGGAAAAGAAGCCGGCGCCCCGGCTTCTTTTTTTATCACACCCACGAAGAGTAATGATTTATCTCTTCGCTGCGTTCGAATGCATAAATCTTTTCTGGCATTTATCACGGTCCCAATATTATAATTTCAGTAAGTATAAAAAAGGTGGAAGATAAAATGGTGATGGAAAGAGATATGGAAGCAATCAGGAAGCTGTTGATCGACTTGAAGGAGCAAAAACCCGGCTTCAGCCTGACATCCAAAAACGAAGAAACCGATTATTACATGTATTTGCTCACCGAAGGAGGCCTGATTGAGGCTACCCGCCACAAAACATTAAGCAAGCAGGTAACAAGCTATCACAATATTAAAATCACTTTTGCCGGCCATGATTTCATTGATGTGGCCGAGGATGAGGATATTTGGAACAGAACTCAGGAAAAAGCCATGGAAAAGGGCTGGTCAATGTCCAATATCCCTCTGACCGTTTTGACTGACCTACTTAAAACTACGCTCTACCAGCATTTAAGCAATGACTGACAGGCAGAATTAATCACAACTAATTTCTTATGTTTCAGGTTTTCTCACATAGCTCTCTTTAAGCCCCCTGGTTTATCAGGGGGCTTTTTTCATTTGTATACCCTGGCAAATGCTTTCACCTCCCTTTCTTTGCTTATTTACCTTCCACAATTTTTTAATTCTATTACCCACTGAAAAATTGGTACATTCTTCTTGCTCAATTAAAATCATACTGTTTTTTCG
Source organism: Marinococcus salis (assembly GCF_054971365.1). Classification (NCBI taxonomy): domain Bacteria; kingdom Bacillati; phylum Bacillota; class Bacilli; order Caryophanales; family Bacillaceae; genus Marinococcus; species Marinococcus salis. The sequence goes on from NZ_JBQOJB010000003.1 coordinate 93,991, forward strand.
CTATTTTAATTTGTAACATTACGTTCGCGTTATTGGAAATATGACTTAGGAAAATACTTTTTATCTCTTTATTAATAAGGGTTTTTTAATATTACACATAATTTTTCATATATTTCAGAATGCTTAACCTTGTTACGTTTGCATTACATTCGTCCTATTTAACTTGAAAGTTTTTCTGCTTCAAGTTAAATTTACAAACATGCGACAGGCTAATTCACCATACGTATCTCAAAACTTATTTGCTCACATTCATTAACATTAAATACTTACAAATAAAAATTTTTATACTCTCTGAGGAGGAATTTTTTAATTATGATGAAAACTACGAAAGCTTCACATTGGATCGGCGGCGCAGTTCTTGGTACAGCTTTAGCTTTTGCAGCACCAGCGGTAAGTGACGCATCAGACAGTCTGCTTGTTCAGGGCGATTCCAATGATTCCGTATCCGAAGCCCAGTCTGTACTCGACGATAAAGGGTACTACGATTACGAAGTGGACGGAATTTTCGGTTCAATCACTGCAGCTGCTGTTCGTGATTTTCAGGCTGACGAAGGTCTTACGGTCGATGGTATCATCGGGCCAAATACAAAAGCAGCACTTTACGGGGAAAGCTCCAGCAGTTCCAGTGAAAATGAGGCTGTAGAAAGCTCTGAAGCGGACGGCAGCGGCAAGGAAGCAGTAGAATCTGCCTCCACTTCTGAAAGCAGCAGCTCTAAAGACACTTCCGGCGGAGAGTCCATGACAGTTGAAGCTACTGCTTATACAGCTGACTGCGCAGGCTGCAGCGGCATCACTGCTACAGGGGTTAACTTAAATACCAACCGTTATGCAAAAGTAATAGCTGTAGACCCTGATGTTATTCCACTTGGCTCTGAAGTACAAATCGAAGGCATGGGTACTTATACGGCAGCGGATACTGGCGGAGCCATTAACGGGAATCGCATTGACGTTCACGTTCCAAGCAAATCTGAAGCATATTCTTTTGGGCGCCGAAGCGTTGAAGTAACCGTAGTAGACTAATCTACTTATTGGATTTTATAGTGAAATGAAAAGACGCCTTTCCATTTTGATTGGAAAGGCGTCTCTTTTATGATGGCTTTAGTCGTTTACCATTTTGTGTACGGGAGAAATTTACCGTTCAACGTGACTACTACCCGGTCTCCACCTGGATCCTCCTCACGCTCTACGTCCATTTTAAAATCGATGGCGCTCATAATGCCATCACCGAATTCTTCATGAATAATTTCCTTTAATGTGGTGCCGTATACCTGAGTAATCTCATGGAATCGATAAATAAGCGGATCTGTTGGAACGTCTTCGCTTAATGAGCCTTTGTACGGTGGCGTCATCAGTTCATGCTTGATTTCCTCATAAGGAATTTCAAGGTAGTTCAAGAGCGCTTCTGCTTCTTTTTCATCCATCGATGCCTGGCCCTGAATAACAGCAGCCACCCATGTTTTATTGCGACCCACAGCTTCCGCTAGATCCTGATAAGTAGCTCTTTTTCGATTTTTTGCTTCTATCAGCTTGGCGGTGACTTCACTCATATCCATTTATTTTATCTCCTTCCTTGTTTTGTTCTATTTCACCTTAACATGCAGCCATTACCTGAATATATGAATACCGTCATCTTTTTTAATATAAATTAGAAGCAGCAAGCGTTAAATCTAGTTCTAACAGTTCATTTTTCCTCAATACCCCGTTTTATTGTTTCAAAAAGATGCGTCAGGGATATATGTATAGTTACCTGCCCATTTTTATGCTGTTTTTAAAAGTGACTCTACCAGTCTTCAGCAGCAATGAGTTAGACCATTGGGAGCTAATCATAAGCTGAAAAGAAAAAGCCCGAGCGCTGATTCTTTTTAGTTCCAGGCATGCATCGGGTGCTTCTGTGACTAAACCAGATTATTACTATTACCCCATGAAGGAGTGCTTGCAATGTCTTATTCTTCTCCCTATATTGTTACAACGGTTGCTGACGCAAATTATGCGGAGCATACAGCTGTTTCCCTGACTTCCTTGCTTACGAACACAGCGAAGCCGGAAAGTATCGAATTTCACGTTATCGAAACTGGCTGGAGCAGCTACCAAAAGCAAATGCTCGAACAACTCGGAGCTCATTTTAAATCCCGTGTCGTCTTCCATGCGATCGACACAAACAAGTATAAAAACCTTTTTCAGGCAAACCATAAATATTCTTATCACATTACTAACGCTGCCTATTACCGGTTATCCATTCCATACTTGTTTACCGACGTAAATAAAGTATTGTATATCGACTGCGATACCATCATTCAAGAGGATATTACAGTACTCTGGAAGGTTCCCTTGCGGCGCCAGGTTATTGCCGCAGTAGAAAACTTCGGCGGTTTTTACCGTAATGATGACCTATTTATGCCCCCCGAAGCTAAGTATTTTAATTCCGGAGTGATGATGATTCAGGTTCCGAATTGGAAAAAACACCAGGTGACCGATCAAGTCGTTCAGTTTATCCAGAAGCATGAAAGCCGGATGCTTTACCACGACCAGGACGGTCTGAATGCTGTGCTTTATAACCATTGGTTCGAGCTCCACCCGAAATGGAATACGATGACCGATATGTTCCTGAAGGCTGTGCCCGATACCAGGCAGGGAAAAAAGGTAACCAGCGCTGCCGGAAACCCGGCCGTTGTCCATTATACCGGCCCGGAAAAACCGTGGCAGCCAAACACCAGGCATCCTTTAAAATCTCTGTATCATAAATACGCCGCCCAAAAAGAAGAAATTGTAGTAAAACCAACTTCCCTATAATATTCCTGCCGCACTTCATCTATAAATGTGCGGCTTTATTTTGCTTCAGACTCCTTGCTGCTGCAGATAAATATTAAATAATTAATATCTTTGTCTAAGTCCCAGATAATAAACGGATCAATCACTTCCCGGGGCATCAGAGCCAGTAAATTTGTTTCTTCAATAATGCTTTTCACAAGTGTCGTTTTCGCGGCTTCAATTTCCTCGGCATGGCCTTCCTCAATAAGCTGGCGCTCTACCGGGGTCAATACACTGGTTCGTTCAATCAGTACTACGCGGTGGTTTAAAGGCTTTGTATCTACTACAGCTGAGAGCCCTTCTTTATTTTCTCCCGCTTTTTTCACTACGCTGTTTACCTCTTCCTGCCATTTATACGCTGTGCCGGATTCCTGCTCCAAAGGCGTATCGATTGTACCAAAAATGACCCCGGAGCGATGGTGCAGGTTCCAGTTCGTGTAAATGTCGAGTATTTCCTCTCCAGTCACTGCTTCAAGCTCTGCTTTAATATCGGCATACAGGACACCCATCAGCATCTCCCTAAGCTCTTCCACTTTTCTGCCCTCATTTTTTTGAATCAAAATTTGTTCCATCGGTACCAGAAAATCACGAATATGGACACAAAAATACGGCGGTGCCCATGTCGTATGTACAGAGATTGGGCCTTTTCCAAAACTCTTCCGCAATACCTTTCCGATATATCCAGCTATTGCTGATTGCACTTCCTTTACTTCTGACATGACACTCTTCTCCTTTTCTTTCAAACCTTATCTTGTTGTACAAGCTTATATACAGCAACCTAAAGAAACGCGCGAAGCCTTATAAAAGCATAAAAAAAGCCACAGAGGAAAAATATCCTTTGTAGCTTACCGTTTAGCTCAAATGTCTAACGATCCTGCATCAATCACTATGTTATTTGGTTGTACGTGGAGTCCTCCGAAAAAGGGTCCATGAACCTTATCTTCCGTCACTATAACGACTTATTTTCAGCCCTATTGTCTAAAAATTTCTATCGTCTGTATAAAACATTCATTTTTTATTCACATTTCACTTTACCTGTTTTGAATCAATTTTGCAATGAATGGATTTACTGGATGGATGCTATAAAATAAACGCCGCTGCCAGGCCACAGATAAACAAGGGGATATTAAAGTGTAGAAATGTGGGTACACATGTGTCCCAAATATGATCATGACGGCCATCAGCATTCAGCCCCGCTGTTGGGCCGAGTGTGCTGTCAGAAGCCGGGGAGCCCGCGTCTCCAATTGCTCCAGCAGTGCCGATTAAAGCTGCTGTAGCAAGCGGTGAAAAGCCGAGTGAGGCACTCAGTGGCACAAACAACGCTGCAAGGATAGGAATCGTTCCAAACGAAGAGCCGATGCCCATGGTAATCAATAGCCCTGTTAAAAGCATTACTACTGCCCCGAGCAGCTGGCTTCCTCCAAGTATGTCAGAAGTAACTGCCACTAATTCCTCCACTGCTCCTGTGTCCTGGAGCACGGTAGCATATCCGGAGGCAAGCAGCATAACAAAGGCGATCATCCCCATCATGCGTACACCGTCATTCACTGTCTGGTCGGCTTCTATAATTGGCACCACCCGGAAAATGAACATGGCTGCAATACCTGTCAACGCACCAATTACTAAAGATTCTGTCCATACCTGAACCACGAGCGCACAGACGATCGCAATTAACGTCAATAGATGTGACAACCGGAATTTATTTGTGTTTTTCAAGCCATTTTCCGCTTCTGTAACGTCTACGTTTCCTGCCCCGGTTTCTTTTTCCCTGCGATACGTAATGAATACAGCCACCAGCAGACCGGCCACCATGCCCACTACTGGAATAAGCATCGCCTGCCAAATCTGTCCGAAAGCAATATTCATGCCGTTTTCGTTCATGCTCTCCTGTATAATTTGATGAAATATTAAACCATATCCTGCAGGAATCAGCATATACGGCGCCTTTAAGCCGAAAGTCAAGCTGACCGCCACCGCCCGCCGGTTGATTTTCATATGGTCAAACAAATACAAAAGCGGCGGGATGAGTATTGGTATAAAGGCAATATGTACTGGGATAACATTCTGCGACAGGCAGGCCACCCCTGCAATAGTCAGCAGTAAAGCCGCCCGTTTATTCTTTAACAGCTTCACTAAATGCGTAACTAAAAAACCTGTAATACCCGAATAACCAATCATGACAGCAAAAACACCGAGCAGGATATAGCTGAGAGCGGTATCCGCCCGGCCGCCCATGCCTGATACGAGCATTTCGACGGAATCGGTAAATGAAAGTCCGGCGATCAGTCCTGCGGTGACTGCTGCCCCCATTAGTGCAAGAATGACATTCAGCCGGAAGAGACTCAGTACAATTAATACCAGCACTGAAACAATAACTGCGTACTCCACTTTGTTTCCCTCGTTTCTCTTCTTTGATCGTTTATGTATATGAATGTGTGTTAAACGCACAAAGAAGATTTTAGCATAAATCCTTTAGCCTGCTCAAACTTTATCAGAGTAAAACATTGTTCGCCACTTAAAACTCCCACTCGTAATGAGTCCAGGCACTTTTTGCCCCGCCGAGCGACTCGTAAAGCCTTCGTGCTTTGTGATTCATCCGGTCTGTTTCAAGCACCATTCCGGCAAAATCCTCCGACTGTACATAAGAAAGCACAAATTCGAGAAGCTCTTTCCCGTAATGATGCCCCTGAAACTCCGGAGTGATATACAGATCGTTTAAGATAGCTGTTTTTTTAACCTTAAGGGTGCTGAATGTCTGGTATAAAGTAGCAAAGCCGATCAGGTCACCGTAATGCTCCACAATAAATTGAATGCCTGTTTCTGGCTGGGCCAAAAGTTTTTTAATTAACGTTTTTAATTTGCCGATGCCGGGATCGGGGTGATCATAGTGGTCTACAATGTATGTCTGCATTACTTCTGCAAGTTCCGGAATATCTTCTGCTTCTACGGTTCGGATTCTTATACTCATGACTGCCTCCTGCATAGTTCTATTACCTTGCTCATAATTGCCTCATCGCACTATAGTTCATCTTATGGCACATAGAAACAGGATACAACCCTGAAACTAAAAGCTGCTGCCGGAAAATATCTTTTTAATTTCATAAAAAACAGGAGCAGCGTAAGCTGCCCCCGTTTTTATCAGTCATGAAAATTTGTGCCGTCAGTAGTTGCTTCAATATAATTTGCGCGGATAACGAAATCCCCAAAATGCTCTCCTTCATACCTCTCTTTGGCAAAACGGGCAAACATTGGTTCAAGCTCGCTTAGTATCTCTTCTTCCCCGATATTTTCCCGATAAAGCTTGCTAAGGCGGTCTCCGTTAAAGCTTGCTCCTAAATACATGTTATATTTACCGGGAGCTTTTCCGATAAAGCCGATTTCCCCAAGCGCAGAACGGGCACAGCCATTTGGACAGCCCGTCATGCGGATTATAATATCTTCATCCCGCAGGCCCTGCTCCTCAAGCATCACTTCAAGTTTATCGACCAAGGACGGAAGGTAACGCTCGGCTTCTGCCATCGCGAGTCCACAGGTCGGGAAAGCCACACAGGCCATAGAATTCCGGCGGAGAGCAGAATAGTGTTTTCCATCTGTAAGGCCATAATCCTCAATCAATTTATTGATCTGCCGTTTTTTATGGCTCGTAATATCAGAAATAACCACATTCTGGTTCGGTGTCATTCGAAAATCACCGGTGTGAATTCTGGCTATTTCACGAAGGCCGGTCATTAATTGATAGTTCTCCTGATCCTTGATTCTCCCATTTTCGATAAACAGGGTAAAATGCCATTTACCGTCATTGCCTTTAACCCATCCATACTCGTCCCCGTTGCTTTCGAACTCATATGGACGGGCGGCCTCTACTTCATAGCCGAGACGCTCGTTCAATTCGCTTTTCAGCCATTCAACCCCGTAGCGGTCAATCGTATATTTGAACCGGGCATTTTTCCGGTTGGAACGGTTGCCGTAGTCGCGCTGGATCGTCAGCAGCTTCTCGGAAGCATTCACCACTTCTTCTTTTGGCACAAAGCCGATCACACGCCCAAGCTGCGGGTACGTATCCGGCTCACCATGCGTCATCCCCATGCCGCCGCCAACGGAGACGTTAAAGCCCTGCAACTCCCCATTTTCCACAATGGCAATGTATCCGATGTCCTGGGAGAAAACATCAATATCATTGGACGGGGGCACTGCTACGCCGATCTTGAATTTTCTCGGCAGATACGTTTCGCCGTAGATGGGTTCAACTACTTCTTTACTGTCCGCCACTTTTTCTTCATCAAGCCAAATTTCATGATAGGCCGTGGTGCGCGGCAGCAAATGGTCGCTGATCTGTTTGGAATATTCATATACTTCTTCATGCACATCGGATTGATGCGGGTTCACGTTACACATAACGTTTCTGTTAACGTCTCCACAGGCGGCAATCGAATCCATCATGGCTGCATTAATTTCCTGCAGATTCTTTTTCATATTCCATTTGAGAATCCCGTGCATTTGAAACGTCTGCCGGGTAGTGAGCCGGAGAGTGCCGTTGCCGTATTTATGCGACACTTCGTCCATTGTGAGCCACTGTTCCGGTGTAATGACGCCTGCCGGCAAACGTACGCGGAGCATAAACTGGTATGCGGGTTCAAGCTTTTGCTGGCGGCGCTCGTTGCGCAGGTCCCGGTCATCCTGCATATAGCTTCCGTGAAACTTCATCAGCTTTCCATCTGCTTCAGGAATGCTTGCAGTGATAGGATTTGCCATTGTTTTAACAAGCGTACCGCGTAAGAAGTTACTGTCTTTTTTCAAGTGCTCCATGCCATCTAACGGGGCATCTTGAATGTTTTTTAAGCTAGTGTATTCTGACATATGCGTTTAATTCCTCCCCGGTAGTTATTAATATACGTCACGCTGGTAGCGTTTTTGCTGCTGAAGATCGAGCATGTACGCTTCAGCTTCTTCATGGGTCATATTTCCTTCATTTTCAAGCACGGTCACGAGAGCTTCATGTACGTCATGGGCCATCCGCTTTTCATCACCGCAGATGTATAGGAACGCGCCATCCTGCAGCCACTGGTACACCTCTCCACTGTTTTCAAGAATCCGGTGCTGAACGTATACTTTTTCTTCATTGTCTCTCGAGAAGGCTACATCCATTTTGGATAAGGAACCGTCTTCAAGCCACTGTTGCCATTCTGTCTGATAGAGAAAATCGGTCCGGAAATGCTGGTCTCCGAAAAACAGCCAGGATTTTCCGTCCGCTTCCACTTCCTCCCGCTCTTCAACAAATGAACGGAATGGCGCGATTCCAGTTCCGGGCCCTACCATGATCACAGGGGCAGACGGGTTCTCCGGAAGCTTGAAATTCGGGTTGTGCTGAATGTAAATAGGGAGCGTATCCCCCGGCTCTGTGCGTTCTGCACACTGTCCAGAACAAACGCCAGTGCGTGGCCTCCCGTGGGCATCGTAGCGAACTGCGCCTACCGTTAAATGCACTTCATCCGGATTGGCAGATGGGCTGCTTGCAATGGAGTACAGGCGAGGCGGTATTTTCCTCAGATTACCCACCACGTCGGCAGCTCCCCCCTGCCACGGTCCATAATCCTTTAATAAATCTAACAGGTCGCGTCCTTCAAGGTACGTGCGCAGCTCATCAGCCTGTCCTGTTTCCAGGAGTTCCTGAAGCTTTTCGTTATTTGTCAGTTTGCTCATTTTTTCGAGCAGTGGTTTCGTTAATACTGTAATTTCAAAATGAGAGAGGAGTGCTTCCCGAAGCGAACGAATATCTCCCTGCTTGTTCAATACTACCGTTTCTTCCGGGTTCCAGTCCATTTCACGGATTAGCTGGTCCACCAGAAGCGGATCGTTTTCCGGGAACATGCCGAGGCTGTCCCCTGGTTCAAAGGTTAAACCTGAGCCTTCAAGCGATAGCTCTACGTGGCGGGTTTCCTTTGCGGATCCTCTGCCGTTTAAATTAATGTTCTCCAAAATTTCGGCCCGAAACGGATTTGTCCTTGAATATGCCGGCTGCTCTGCAGTCGGAGCAGTTGGTGCGGCTGCTCCTGCAGGGGCCGCTGCTGCCTGTGCTGTTTCTTCCTGAAGCTCATTCAGGCTTGATAGAACCCCCTGGATCCATTCTTCAGCATCGTCGTCAAAATCAACATCACAATCTACTCTCGGATACAGACGAGTACCTCCAAGGTTTTCGATCCGCTGATCCAGATCTTTACCTGTCTGGCAGAAATGTTCATAAGAAGTATCACCGAGTGCAAGCACAGAAAAGCGTGCATCTTCAAGTTTCGGAGCTTTACGTCCGTGCAGGAACTCATAAAAGGAAAGAGCGTTATCCGGTGGATCGCCTTCTCCGTGTGTACTTACAATAACCAAAAGGTTTTCAATCTTTTTCATATTTTTTGTCTTAAAATCGTCCATCGAACTTACGGTTACATTATATCCATGGTCCTTCAGCCTTCTCGAGCTGTCTTCGGCTATCATTTGGCCGTTTCCAGTCTGAGAGCCAAATAGAATAGTTACTTCTTTGGAAGCCGTTTCGGCCTGTTCGGCCTGCTGTGCCGGTGTTTCTTGGACAGCAGGTGCTTCAGCTGTTGCCGGTGCTGCTCCCGCGCTCGCCTGGGAAGCTAAATACCCACTTAACCAAATTTTCTGATTTTCTGTTAATGTTGGCAGGAGCTGGTTCAGTAAATCTACCTGCTCCTGGCTAAAAGGACTATTGGTAACCTGCAATTGCACTCTCTCCACCTCACAAATAAATTTAACTGCAATCTTATCATTCTAAGGACAAAATAATTTTTTCTCTGTCTTTATTTTATCCATGTGTATAAACTGGTCATTTTATTACGCTCAATTTTATCCGTATAATTCTTATGTGTCAAGTCGGTTTTAAATCCTTAAGGGAATAATGAGCAGTCTTTTATATTCTATCATACCCCTAAGTCCGTTACGTTCGCTTTAAAAAATTATTTACTTGAAAAAAATGGTAGATTATTGCGCAGTTTTACCATATAATAAAATTACTTTTCAGAAAGAAGGTGAGGCCTTGACCAATATCGAATCGTTTACACGGCAGTTGGTGCAGCAGGCAATAGCTGCAGGGGCATCGGATATTCATCTGCTGCCGTCTTATGCAGAAGCTTCTCTATATTTTCGTATTCACGGACGTCTCGAGCTTTCAGACACTTATTCAGCGGCTTTCGCACACAGGCTCATTACCCATTTGAAATTCAGAGCCGGTATGGATATCGGTGAACGAAGACGTCCGCAGGACGGCTCTCTTACGTACCGCTCGCTTCATCCTCCAGTACACCTTCGCCTTTCTACCATGCCTTCAGAACGTATGGAAAGCTTTTCTATCCGGCTGCTTCCGCAAACCTTTCACTATACCTTTCCACAGCTGTTTTTAACTTCCCACACTACCCGCTCATTCGAAAACGTGCTTGCTTCCCGTAAAGGGCTGGTTCTTTTAACCGGTGCCACAGGCTCGGGAAAATCTACTACTCTTTACGCTATGCTTGAACATCTGCTTTCCACCCAGCCACAGCGTATCATCACGATCGAAGACCCTGTCGAACTTCGTCTTCCCGGCTGCATCCAAACCGAAGTCAATGATAAAGCCGGCCTGACCTATGCTTCTCTGCTGAAAGCTTCCATGCGGCATGACCCGGATGTAATTATGATAGGGGAGATCCGGGACGGGGAAACAGCACATCTGGCACTGCGGGCGGCGCTCACCGGCCATCTGGTGCTCACTACTCTGCATGCCGGCAGTACGTTCGGGGTGCTCCGCAGATTGCTCGACCTTGGGCTCTCAAAAACAGATTTGTTTGAAACTATTACCTTCATCGCCCACCAACGGCTCGTTTCCACTTCTTCTCTTTCCGCTCCCAGGCGACTAGCGTTATTTGATTTTTCCACACGTCCAGATATTCATTCCATGCTTCATTCCGATCAACCACTCGATTTCTCCCGAATGAATGACCAGTTGAAACGAGGATACGCGCTCGGCTTATTTGGTAAAGAAACCTTTTCAGAGGCTCCTTTATGAGCCGGCTGTCAAAAAAGAGCTGGAAGCCGGAAGCGAAAGCGCTGTTTCTTCAGCAGCTAGGTGAACTGCTTGGCAGCGGCTATCATCTGGATCAATCCATTCAAATGCTTTCCTGGGAACAGCCTGCTTTCGTCACTGACTCTCTTCGAAGCATACGAAGACACCTTCGAAGCGGCCGGGAACTGCATCAGCTTTTACTTGACCATCATTTCCCCTCCGACATTGCTGCTTTTGTTTATTTTGCAGAACAGTCCGGACGTCTTTCCGAAGGATTAGCTGCAGCAGGCAGCCATTTTATGAACCGGCTGGAAGCATGGAGCAGTTTTCGTAAAGTTTTGTATTATCCAATGTTTCTTCTGTGGCTCCTGATTGTTCTCGCTTATGTTTTTGTGCGCTATCTTTTCCCCCAGTTTCTCGAGCTGTTTGAACAGCTGAGCATGGACCTCCCCTTTTATACCAGAATGATGATGAAAATGATTTCCTTTGCCCCTGTATTTTTTGTATCCATTTTTATGCTGCTGGCGGGGTTCGGGCTGTTTTACGCTTTTGCTGTCCGGCCAAAGCCTGCTTCTACACGGATTCTTTTTTGGTCAAGGGTGCCGTTTCTCCGCCCTTTTATTGCTATGAGGACTACCTCCTCTTTTGCGGAGCAGTTCGGCTACCTACTATTAAATGGCCTCTCTCTTGCCGAAAGCTGTCTTGTCTTAAAAAATCAGGCACACTCTCCGTTGTTTCAGGAAGAAGGAGGGCGCCTCGAGCAATTGCTTACTTCCGGGACTCCTCTGGCAGAAACGTTCCGGCCTCCCTGGTATCTCGAAAGCCTTAGGCAGGCGGTTCAATACGGGCAGTCCACTGGATCTCTTGGCAAGGTGCTTGTACAATACAGCAGCCAAACGCAGCATAAACTCGAAACGAGCATCCAGCGGTTGACCATGGCCGCCCAGCCTATTCTTTTCTTTTCCGTCGGCATTCTAATTTTAAGTCTTTTTGCTGCCGTATTTTTGCCTATGTACCACATGATTACTTCTATACAATAAAAAGGAGCGACTATTTATGCAAATACCTCACGATTATTTTTTTGAACGACTTTTGGTTCTTGAAAAACGCTTGACGGATCTTGAAAACCATAAAGAAGAAGACATCGCTTCTTTACTTCAGCTGCTTCGCCAATCCCGGGCCTCCAGAAAGGAAAAAAACTATGTTTAAAGACAGTAAAGGTTTCACCATGGTGGAAATGCTGATTGTGCTGCTTATTATTACCGTGCTTCTTTTAATTGCGATCCCAAATATCGGTACAAACAATCAGGTTGCCCAGTCTAAAGGATGCGATGCCACTATTCAGCTTTTAGAAACCCAGGCCGCAGCATACGAAGTGGAGTATGGCAGTGAACCCTCTTCCCTGCAGGACCTTGTGGAGGCTGATTATGTAGAAACTATTACCTGCCCGGACAATACCCCGCTCGTTTACAGTAACGGAGCTGTAAGTAAAGGATCCTGATGTCTTTTTTCTGTTCACGGGGCTATACCTTCCCGGAAGCTATCGCAGTACTGCTTATTTTCAGCGTACTTGCTGCCGTGCCGTTTATTCATTTCTCATCAGCATACGAGAGTGCACGTGAAGATCACTTCGTCAAGCAGCTGGAGGCGGACCTCGTTTACAGCCAGCACTATGCGTACTCCTATAACACCTCCACCCGCATGGAGTGGAACCAGGAGGAGAACTATTATATTCTTAGAGGCAACGACCGCAACAAACTCTACATCCACCGGACCATCCCCGAAGGATTTTTTTCGCCTACCACCTCCAAGATTTTCTTCGAAGAGATATCCTATAATGGAAATGGCGCTATTAAAAAACCAGGGACCATAATTCTCCACGGCCCGTCCCAGTCGTACCGTTTTATCTTTCAAATCGGAAGGGGGCGGCTTCGTGTTGAGAAATCCCCGTAATGGCTTTACCCTGATCGAAGCCGTCAGCGCTCTCTCACTTCTATTCGCTGTGTTTTTATTTACACTTCCCCTGCTTCATCAGACTTACAAGACCTGGGGCAGCCAGCAGCTGTATTACGAGCAGCTGTACGTGATGGAAAAGGAAGCAGGGCGTATTCACCAGTCTGCTTCTGCTGCTGTCGCCCCCGCTGCCTATACGAAAGGAAAAATCCATGTCCATATTAAGGTACACAAAAAAGGCTATAACGTGTGTACTTCCATCGAAGACACGAGAAACGAGCAGTGTGTCTATGTACTTCCGAAACAATAAAGGCATCACGCTTCCTGAGATGATTATTACGCTTATACTGTTCAGCCTCTGGGCTCTCGCCGCCGCAAAATTCAGCAGCCTGCTTTTAACCGACGTCCCTGCGCCTGATACTGAAGCGCGTTTATTTGTTCAGCAAATGGAAGAGGATATGCAGACCGCTCACACACTAACGTATGAAGAACAGCGATTCTACATTGAAGCCCATGAAAACACGTACGAATATTTCATGTCAGAAGGCCGGGTGATACGCCGAGTAGATAATGAAGGGTTTGAAATTATGCTTCAGGGAGCCTCTGCTTTTTTTGTTGAGGCCGGGGATTATGGCGCAGATGTGGAGGTGATCTTAAATAATGGACAGCCGATCCGCACCTTTCTTTCCTACCATACAGCCAAAGAGAAACTCCGCCCTGCGTGAAGGCTTTATCCTTCCTTCCACCATCTTCTTTCTTCTGTTTATCTTTTTATTCATGATACTGGCTGCGGGGCTTTTAAAGCTTCAGCTGCTTCAGCAGAATGAAGAGTTCGGCTCCCAGGATGTGAAATGGATGATACGGAATGCTGAAAATATTTATATTGAAGCTCCTTCCGAAGCCGGCCTCCTCTCCATGCCCGAGGGGAGCGTGGAGTGGGAAGAAAGCAGGCATGGCGAAACTAAATTCACGGCCCGCCACCGTATGGGATTTTCCAGACAGGTGGTTTACCCAACAGAATGGAAATCTTCTATTTATGAAGCCCGCTCCCGTACAGAGCATAAGTAAAGCCGGCAGAATTATTCTGCCGGCTTTACTCTCGTGCTATTGTTTTCTTGCGTTCTGCACGGACTCCATTTTCTTTTTCATTTGTTTTCCTTCTGCGTCCCGGCGGTCATCAATACGGATATTTGTTGATACTCGCTGGTAGCCTTCCTGAAATGGGATCTCGTGTATCTCTCTGACTGCCTGAAGCAGATCATCGATATTTCCTTCGAGAAGTGTACTCATCGGTGTCATTTCAATATCGATTTTATCGTTATGCTTTTCGAGCACGTCCTGAATTTTTGCCACGGTGTCCGACATCCCAGTCCCCTGTTTGTCTATAGGAGAGACTGTCACATCAACAATTGCCATAGATAACTGCTCCTTTCGTTTTCGTCGGAGCCGGTGTGGAAATTCATGTTCAGCCAGCGTGCGAAAAGCCGTAATTGCGGTTTGAACATGTACTTTCTCCGGCACCGAACAAGTAATGTTTCGTTGAAGCCAATACGAAGGCTTCAGCCATGTTTTTCTGCTGCCTGCAAAGTGCCGTTGAAGCACTTTTTCTGCCGCAAAAGCCATTGGTAGTGATATATAGGCACTGACAGCTATAAAAACATTTCCCGGAGAAGAAACAATGTAAACCGGAGACGCCATAACAAGAAACAAAATGAAGTATATAAACACAATATTGGTGGAGCAGTGGGGATTTGTAATTGAAGCAAGCTTGATTCTTCTCCAGGAGCTTTTTCGCGGGGCCCCCGAAAAGCTGAAAATTTTGTGTTCCGCCCCGTGAAACTTTTTAAGCTGTTCCGGAAAAATAAAATGTGTTCCCATGGCAAACAGCAGAAATGTATAAAACGGAAGCAGTTGAAAGGCTGCGGCTGTGAACCATGCCGCAGCTGCAAGCTTGTACCACCCAGGCATGGCACTTGCGACTGCTGTCATTACCTTTAAGTACGACCGCAGGGAAAGCGGAAGCAGCTCATTGTGGATCTTTCCTTCCCTGTCAATATAGGCTCTGCTGATAGAGGAGGCTCCAAAGAAAAACACTCCACGCTGATAAGAAAGCCCGCGGATTTTCATCCCGCCCTTTACTCGCCGTACATGAATCTAGAACCGGCGATCCCCGGCTTAGTCATTTCTTTGGCATCCAGAATTTCATCAAGCTCTTCTTCCGACAATATTCCCCGCTCGATGCAGATGGAGCGTACGCTCTGATCGGTCTCGATGGCTTCTCTTGCGATGCGGGCTGCTGTTTCGTACCCAACATGCGGGTTAATAGCTGTAATAATGCCTACGCTCCGCTCCACCATGTTCCGGCAGTGGTCAATGTTGGCTGTAATGCCTTCAATCGTGTATTCCTGAAACACCTTTAAGCCATTCTGCAGCACAGACAGCGACTGAAGCAGATTAAATACGAGGACCGGTTCCATTACGTTCAATTCAAGCTGGCCCGCTTCCGAGGCATGGCTGATTGTATGATCGTTCCCAATCACCTGAAAAGAAATCTGGTTAATTAATTCGCACATTACCGGGTTCACTTTTCCTGGCATAATCGAGGACCCCGGCTGTCGGGAAGGAAGGTTGATTTCATTTAAGCCGGTCCTCGGGCCAGAGCTCATCAGGCGGAGATCATTCGCCATTTTGGAAAGGTTAATGGCATGTACTTTAAGCGCCGCAGATAATTCAGTGTAGGAATCCGTATTCTGCGTTGCATCCACCAGATCGGTGGCGCTGTAAAAAGGCATCCCAGTATGCTCGGCAAGAATCTCTGCTACACGCCCGATATATTCAGGCATAGCATTAAGCCCTGTACCGACAGCTGTCGCCCCAAGGTTAATTTCATACAAATGATCCACTGAACGTTTAATTCGCCGCAGATCTCTTGTAAGCACCCTGCGGTAGGCTCCGAACTCCTGGCCGAGGCGGATAGGCACTGCGTCCTGCAGATGTGTTCGTCCCATTTTAATCACATTGTCAAACTCTTCTTCTTTCTCACCCATCGCCTCGATTAAGTTATCAAGCGCAGTTACAAGACCCCTGGAAAGGCGCAGTGCTGAAATATGAATAGCGGTCGGAAAGGAATCATTGGTGGATTGGGCCATATTTACGTGAGTGTTCGGGCTGACCCGCAGGTAATCCCCTTTCTCGCCTCCGAGTATTTCAATGGCTCGGTTGGCGATGACTTCGTTTGCATTCATATTAAAGGAAGTACCTGCTCCGCCCTGAATAGAGTCCACGATAAATTGATCATCAAATTTGCCTTCAATGACCTCATCTGCTGCTTCGATGATCGCCTCGGCAATTGATTCATTTAAAAAACCGACTTCTGTATTCGCCGTGGCCGCAGCTTTTTTAACGTACCCAAACCCTTTAATTAATTCCGTGTGCGGCGGGTACCCGGTTATTGGAAAATTTTCTTTTGCCCTGAGCGTCTGGATGCCGTAATAAGCGTCTTTAGGCACTCTCTTCTCTCCTAAAAAGTCACGTTCCACACGGTAGTTTTCCATGTTTTTAGCCCCTTTTTAACAATCGTTTTTTCTGTCTCAGTCGTTCATGTAATGCTGTTTCGCCAGCCACGCGGCTCCCGCTACGCCAGCGTCGTTCCCGAGGTCCGCAATGACAAAATTTGTTCCTTTTTTTACTTTGTCGAGCGCGAAAACATCAAAATGAGCACGAAGCGTATGCAGTAAATCGTCACCGGCAGCTGCCACCCCGCCTCCAATCACGATCCGCTCGGGGTTCAGGGTGTTGGCAATATTGCCGACGGCAAGCCCTAAATAATACATAGCATGATCAATCACGCCGGCACAATAAGGGTCCGCGGATGTCGCGTACGCGAACAAGTCCTTGGTGGTAATTTCTTCTCCGCGCTGATGCACATCATAAATCGGAGAGCCCTCTGCTTCGTCTATATGCTCCAGAGCCCCCCGGACCATGCCCGTGGCTGATGAGATAGTTTCCAGGCAGCCACGCTTCCCGCAGTTACAAAGCCGGCCTCCCTCTGGTTTGACGGTCACATGGCCAACTTCCCCAGCCATGTTGTCTTTGCCGTTCACCAAATTCCCATTAAGCACAATGCCCGCGCCAACGCCCGTACCGAGGGTAATAAAAATCATGTTCCGGACGTCTGTGCCGGCGCCTTTCCAATATTCCCCTGCGGCTGCCAGGTTGGCATCGTTGTCGAGCGCTACGGGGAATCCAAGCTTATCTTCAAGAATACGTGCGACCGGATAGTCTTTCCAGCCTATGTTTGTTGCAAATTCAATAATACCCTTTTCTATGTCAATAAACCCCGGAAGCCCCGCGCCGGCGCCGGCGACTTCCGTCAACGGGATGTGCTTTTCTTGAAGCTCATGCTGAATGGATGCGGCTATTTCATCGAGCACGTATTTTCCGTTTTCTTCCTTACTCGTCTTGATACTCCATTTGTGGTCCATGCCGCCGTTTTGATCGAACAGAGCCATTTTCACTGCAGTGCCGCCGATATCGATTCCTATTACATATTTTCCAGCCATTTGTTTACCCCTTTTCCTGCTCGATTCGTCGTTCTCTTTTTATCGTCAATAAAGCAGTCTGATACATTCTGACATCCAAAAGACCGTTACGATACGCTTCCTTGATTTCTTCTTCCATTAAATCTAAGTCCATCAAACGATTTTTTGTATAAATGAAGGCTCCGACCGTACGAAGCCACGTCCGGATTTCTGTCATGGATTCCATCGTTATCCTGCTTCCTTTCATTATAGCAAGCGAAAGGCAATTTTCTACTACGTATTTTGTTCAGCTCCACCGGTACATGCCGATAGCGAAAAAGGTGGCGAATGCTAAAATAAACATCACAAATGCTCCTATACGCACAAACTGCCAGCGGTGACCCGGCAGGTGCACAAACACAGAAGCAATGAACCCGCCAATAAGACCACCGATATGCGCCCCGTTATCTACTGCCTGTACGGTAAATCCAAATGCCAGGTTGATGCCGAGAATCACAAGCACATTCATGCCAAGCGTACGGAAAAACAGGCGCTGATGGGCCAGTCCCAGATATAAAAGAGCGCCAAAACAGCCAAAAATGGCTCCGCTTGCTCCTGCCGAGACTTGTTCGTTCATAGCAAAGCTGACCGTCGAGGCGAATACACCAGCAGCAAAATAAATAATAATAAACCGCCCTGTGCCGTAAATACGTTCTGTGATACCGCCAATAAAAAACAGGGCCAGACTATTCATAAATAAGTGCAGAAAACCAATATGAAGAAACATAGCAGTAACCAGCCGCCACCATTCTCCTTCGACAATACTCGGATTGTACTTCGCCCCCAGCTCAATAAGGGTGTTGATATTCATGCTGCTGCCAGCGCGTTCCAGCACTAAAAAAATCGCAGCCAGTAATGCCAGCACAGTGTAAGTGACAATTGGCTTTCCACTGGAAAAAAAGGACATATCCTGCTGTTCAAGCTCCCGCTGTTTGTTCTCTGCCTGCCGGCGGTAAAAAGAGGCTCTTTGTTCATGCTCTTCGGGATCAAGCTCTTCTTCGAGCTCTCCCCATATCCATTCATTAGTCTTTAAATACGTACTGACGGCCGAAGGCGGATCCGCTATGCCGCGTCCATTGTCGTCGGCGAACAAAAAGGAATAGGCTTCATGTTCTCCGCTCTCCATTGGCGCTTCCATATCAGCGGGCGGATACGAAGTAATATAGACATTGGCAAATTTTGCTTTCCTTAAGGCAAGCCTGCGCTTCCAGCCGTGAAAGCTTTTTTCAGCCTCTCTCCTGTCCTCTTCTAACCGTTCAAGGCGTTCATATTCTACGCGCGCCATGCGTACCACCCACGGCTGCCCGTTCACGTCCCCCTGAAGCCATATACGTTTTCGGTCGGGCCCGACATCAATCAGGCGGAACGATTCTTCTTCCATGAGCTGCTCTGTAAATTTCCAAAACTGGTGCGTTTCCCGTTTAGACATCCGAACGCCGTCCTTCTTCCGCTATTTCTTTTAAATACAGGGCTGCTTTGTTAAAATCGCTAAACTTTCTTACTGTCTTCGACGAATGATCGTTTTCTTCCCCCCGGGTGTTTACATAAAAGGCTTCCCACCCTGCATTTTCCGCTCCCTTTACATCATGGTCCCAGGAGTCTCCGACAAACAGCGCCTGTTCTCTGCGGCTGCCCAAATGCTGCAGCGCTTCGTCAAAAATGGCCGCCTTCGGCTTCGGGGCTTCAGCCGTTTCCGAAATAAAAAGATGCCTGCGATCTATCCAGCGGTCAAGCTCGAGCTGATAAAACTTTTCTTTTTGGAGCTCCTCCGACCCATTGGTAATAACCCCCAGGCGCACGTTGCTTTTTGTGAGCGATTCCAACAAATCAGGCACGCTCTCATATAGTTCGCTGAATTCGGGCAGACGCTGCTCGTATTCCTGATGAAAGCTAAGTGCTTCGCGGGCCGAACTCGGAAGTCCGAACACATGCATGGTTTCTTCATACCGCTTGATCCGGTACTGCTCCTGAGTAAGACTACCTTCCTCGTATTCCTGCCAAAACAAATCGCAGTGATATTTAAACACTTCGAACCATTTGTCTTCATGAACAAACGGGGCTTCGCTATTTAATTGCTTTCTGATGGAGACAAACACAGCCTTGATTGTTTTCTGAAAAGCTTTTTCGTGATCATAAAGGGTGTTGTCCAGATCGAAACAAATTGTTGTCCAGCGCATGTACTTGTGCCACCTTTCTTCCTTCCATTATAGCAACCTCCCGCAAAAGGCGAAATCAAAAGGAAAAAAGAAGGGCAGCGTACAATGCTGTAACTATCATCCCGCCGCCAAAAGAGCTTAGTGCATTCACAGCGTTATTGGTCATCCATGAAACGCCCGAAGCATAAATGGTTTTTCTGCCGTGATGAACCTCTGCTTCTGTGTAAGACTTACATTCACTGCACCAGTTTATCCGCTCTGCGTACGCTCCGAGAAACGTGTCTATAAAGCAGCCTCCTGCTCCTGCGATACACACGGAAACAAGCATAAACATCCCAAGCTCTTCAGATAAGTAAAAGACGGCCCCTCCTATAAGGGCGGCGCCCCCGCAGGCACCCAGTGTTCCAACTGTTGAAACCGCTCCGGACCATCCATTTTCTGTTTGTTTTCGACTGCGAATATGAAAGGGGCGGCCTCCGAAGCGCCGGCCGATCTCTGAAGCCCACGTATCCGCATTCGATGCCGCTACTGCCCCAACAGCAGCAGCCAAAAATCCCTCCCACGGAACTGCGCTGTATAAGGCGGCAAATAAAAGCATCGGCCCCCCATTTGCCCATACCTGCCAGCTGTCCCGCTGGACCTTTTCCTGCCTGTTCAAGCGTGAGAGAGCTGTCGAACTAATAAAAAAAATAAGCAGGGCCGCTGTTCCCGGCCAACTTGTCCATACGTAGATAAGCGTACCAAGCACCCCTGCTGACATCGTACCGAAAAGCGTTAGGGATCGTTTTTGCCAAATGGTGAGTAAAAACAGCGCGAACACTAGACCCAGTGCTGTTTCACCCCACATGAAGAAGTCCGTCACTGCTGATCAGAGTCTGTACCGGCACATCGTGCGCTTCTACCGGAATATGCTCCTGAAGCTGAAAAGTATGAATCAGGGCAGCCGTGGAAAAATCCGCCCGGTTTAGAAAACGGTCATAGTACCCGCCTCCAAATCCAATACGATAGCCTTCCTTATTAAACACTAGACCAGGCACAAGAATAAGGTCAAGCTGCTCCGGAGGAACGAGGGCACAGACGCTTTTTTTAGGCTCGTATATCTGGCCGATCGAGCGTTCAAGCTCACCGAAATTCTGAATTTCATAAAATTCCATTCCACGCTGTTCGGGATCTATTTTAGGTACACATATCCGCTTTCCTTGCTGCCAGCCAGTTTCAATGATCGGTCCGGTGTTTATTTCATTTTTAAGTGATACCGTTACCG
This sequence comes from Marinococcus salis, assembly GCF_054971365.1. Lineage (NCBI taxonomy): Bacteria > Bacillati > Bacillota > Bacilli > Caryophanales > Bacillaceae > Marinococcus > Marinococcus salis. The sequence goes on from NZ_JBQOJB010000003.1 coordinate 114,799, forward strand.
CGATCGTATCCGCCTGTTTCCAGCCGTTCCATTGAAATAAATATTCGTAAATTTTCTTTTCCGCCTTCAGACGCTCGCTTCCGGAAAGGGCCTGGTACGAGCTGTTTATCTGCTGGCGGAGCCTATGTTTATTCAATTGCATCCCCCTTCCACGTTATTTTTCCTTATACGTTGCTTTAAGACAAAAGAAAAAGCAGCTGGGAGATGTAATCTCCTGCTGCTTATTTCGTTTCGCGATGAAGAGTGTGCTTTCCTAAACGAGGAGAATATTTGTTCAATTCAATACGCTCAGGGTTCGTGCGTTTATTTTTGCTGGTAATGTAATTACGGTCACCAGTCTCTGTGCAGGCAAGCGTTATTTGTACACGCATGTGATTCCCTCCCTACTTTCGTACATTTTTCATACTTAGTAATATTATCAGATTCCTATTTGTGCTTCAAGTCTGTGGTGTTAGTTTTTCCAAGGAAAGTTAAGAAGATTTTTCTTAAAAGCGGCAAATCAGTGAAAAATGTTAGCAGCGCACCGATATACCGCAGTTATCTATCCTGGAGGAATTACTGTTCTTCCCCGACATCGCCGGATTCTTCCTCATCTCCTGAGGTCTCTTCATTGTCTTCCGCATTCTCCTCGTTGTCTTCCGCGCTCTCCTCGCCATTTTCACCTTCAGCTTCGTTTTCGCTGCTTTCGGCTCCCGGGCGTTCTTCCTTGAGGTTCACATATGCCTGCATCGTATCGGCGGCAATGCTGTTAGCAATACCCGAGCGCCCTCCGTCCTCACTTTTATAAGTATTAGGCACGACGACCGCGATCGCAATCTCCGGGTCTTCATACGGCCCATAGGCAATAAAAGTCTGATTGTTCACCTCTATAACTTCATTGTCGCTTTCCCTGCGCACACTGCGCTGGGCCGTTCCGGTTTTCCCGGCAACTTCCATATTTACATCGGTAAAATAGCTGTCCGCTGTGCCAAGCTCGGTGTTTACCACGTCGTACATGCCCTCCTGGGCGATATCAAAGTATTCTTTGTCAATATTAACTTGGTTCAGCATGTTCGGTTCAAACTGGTGGAGCACAGCTCCCATCTCGTCGGTATTACGGTTAGGTTCACGGATTTCTTTGACCAGGTGCGGCTCCATCCGTTTTCCGTCCGAAGCAATAGTCGCAGAATACTGCGCCAGCTGCAGCGGCGTATATGTGTCAAGCTGACCAAATGAGAAGTACAGCAGACTTCCAGCCTTGGCTCTTCCTGCATTCAGCCCGGTAGCCTCTGATGGCAGATCCACGCTAGTTTCTACCCCAAGCCCGAACTGATGGTAGTAGTCTCTCATCGTCGCATACGCTTCATCCACTTTTTCATCGTTAAAACCATTGCCGTCCCCAAGCTCGTAATTCATCAGTCGCATCGCAATTTCGGACATGAAAATGTTGGAGGATTCCTGGATGGCACCGATGACATCTACCGTGCCAATATCATGGGAGGAACGGATTTTTGGGCTGTTTGGCAGTTGAATCGGACTGTCATTAATCCGTGTGTCTTCCGTAATGACTTCCTCCTGGAGACCAATCATACCTGTCGCCGGCTTGATCGTGGAACCCATCTCATACGTGTTCGTTACATTCCCGAGCTGGTCATCGTAGCCATTCATGGCAAGTATCTCTCCAGTATTCGGGTCGATCGCAGTCACGTACGCCTGCTGATCGTTTGGAAATGAGCCCTCTGACTGCCCCATCTGATCGTCAATTATCGTCTGTACTTCCCGCTGCAGATCCATGTCAATCGACAGCACCAGGTCATTACCGCGGCTTCCGTTACTCGTTTCCTCTGCTTCATCGTCTTCACCACTGACGGTTCCTTTTTTGCCTCTCAGTGTATCTTCATAATGTTCTTCGAGAAAGCTCTGGCCTACTTCATCGGAACGCTGGTATCCTTTGGCCAGAAACTCAGACACCGTTTCTTGAGGAATCGATCCTACATTTCCATACAGACTTTGAAACGCCTTTGTGTACTGATAGTCGCGCCTGAAGTCTCTTGTTACATCCACGCCCTCCAGCTCATCGAGGCGGGCACTAATAGCAGTGGCTTCTCCCTCTGTTAAATCCCGTTTCACACGCTGCGGAGAGTCGTAGTAGCCAGAAATCATTTCACTCCAGATGGCCACCACTTCCAGTTCTTCGTCACTGATGTCATTTAATTGTTCGTCTGTAATCCGGTCAAGCTGAACTTCATACGGATCTTTACCGTTTTCCATCAGCCGCTGCTCTTCTTTATCCGAAACGAGTTTATCCGCTTCATTTTCCCGTGTCAAAAGCCAGTAGTCCTGCAAATTTCTTTCGGGCATGCTATCGCGATCTGTTTCTTCTTCATCAAACTCAATCAGCTTAGCCAGCTCTTCAGCTGTCTGAATACGTTCGTCGTCCTCGTAGCTTCTCTGGTTCGTGTACGTTAATGTCAGAATAAGGTTGTTGCCCACCAGCTCTGTGCCATTTCGGTCGTACATGATCCCTCGCGGGGCATCGACGCGGCTTGCAGAAGTGGATGCTGTCTCATTTACGTCTTCTTCATATGTATCACCTTCAACGATCTGTACGTACCCAAGCCGCAAAATCAATATAGAAAATAATATAAAAACGGCGAAAAAAAGAACGTTCAGCCGAAAAGGAATGGTAGGTTTTTTATTTTTTCCAGAAGCCACACGCAATCCCTCTCTTAATGTATATATGTTTGCTGATCACTTATTAATTATAGCACAGAAAGAGGCTGCTGCCGAACTTCTGCTTTCTGCCAAAACAAAAAATCCGCTCCCGAAAATGGGAACGGATTCTGCAGAAATATTATTTTGCTTCCTGATAATTCTTTTCAACTTCGTCCCAGTTCACAACATTCCAGAATGCTGCTACGTAATCCGGGCGACGGTTTTGATATTTCAGGTAATAAGCGTGCTCCCAAACGTCCAGGCCGAGAAGAGGAGTTTTCCCTTCCATAACTGGGGAGTCCTGGTTGAGCGTATCCATAAGTTCAAGCTCACCGTTGTTTAAGACGAGCCATGCCCAGCCGGAGCCAAAACGGCCGGTAGCCGTTGCGCCGAATTCTTCTTTAAATTTGTCAAAGCTCCCCCACTTGCTCTTAATGGCATCTGCCACTTCGCCTGTTGGTTCTCCACCGCCGTTCGGGCTGAGAAGCTTCCAGAAAATGGAGTGGTTGGAATGGCCGCCGCCGTTGTTTCTTACTGCGGTACGGATATCTTCAGGTACAGCGTTCAAATCGCTGATCAGTTCATCAACGCTTTTGTTTTGAAGATCGCTGTGGTTTTCCAAGGCTGAATTTAATTTTGTTACATACGTGTTATGGTGTTTATCGTGGTGAATGTTCATTGTCTGCTCATCGATATGAGGCTCTAATGCGTTTGGTGCATAAGGTAGATCTGGTAGTTGATGTGTACTCATACAAAATGCCCTCCTTGAAAGTTCTGGTGATTTGTACAAAGTGACTATGCAATAATTTAGTATACAAAATTACACTTAGTCTACTTTCACTTTACCAAAACAATACTTATTTTTCAAATCAGCTTTCTGGCTAATTCAAACTAGAAAGCCTGCCACGGTTGATTATTCCCTTTTGCTTTTTCTTTAAACATAAAAAATTCGGCAGTGTTTGCTGAAAACCAGAAAATCAAAAGCTTAAAAATGTCTGCATACACGATCGTCCCTTTTCCGGGCCAACCTGGCTTTCAAACAAAAAAACTTCCCCGGCTTTGCCGAAAAAGTTTAGTGGATGTCTATATTAAATCCGTTTGTGTTTACAATCATAGTTTAATAATGGCGGAGGAAGAGGGATTCGAACCCTCGCGAGCCGTAAAGCTCCTAACGGTTTTCGAGACCGTCCCCTTCAGCCGTACTTGGGTATTCCTCCATGAGAATATTCATCCACTGTTTTTAAAGTGGTGGACCCTGTAGGACTCGAACCTACGACCGGACGGTTATGAGCCGTCTGCTCTAACCAACTGAGCTAAGGGTCCCTAAGAGTATTCCAGACAAAAAAATGGGGCGGTTGATGGGAATTGAACCCACGAATGCCGGAACCACAATCCGGTGCGTTAACCACTTCGCCACAACCGCCGTATGCTTATGTAAATGTATTGGTAGCGGCGGAGGGGATCGAACCCCCGACCTCACGGGTATGAACCGTACGCTCTAGCCAGCTGAGCTACGCCGCCATGGCTCCGCAGGCAGGATTCGAACCTGCGACCAATCGGTTAACAGCCGATTGCTCTACCACTGAGCTACTGCGGAATGTGTTACTGCCGTTTTTACGACAGTAATTACTATATCATTTCCCTTAAAAAGCGTCAAACAGATTTTCGCACTTTTTAAACAAGAATTATTATAATATAAATAGCGTTCACTAGCAATATACCGCCCTTTACAATAACACTTGCGATAAATCCCCCAACAGAGCCAACGCCAATTTTACCAAGCTGTTTCCACGACTTCTGGCCCCCAATTAATTCTCCGATGACAGCTCCGGCAAGTGCGCCAATCAGAATACCAGCAACCGGAATAATAAACGGCCCGACGACCAGGCCGATCAGGCTTCCCCAGATGCCGTACTTCGTTCCCCCGCTTCGCTGGATACCATAATAGTTAGCGACGTAATCAATGGCAAACAACAGCACGGCGATCACTGCCTGGATAATCCAGTATGCAATGCCAATGTCTGTGAACCCGTACCCGAGTGCAAACAAAAGAGCAGCAGCTGCATGAAATATCCCGCCCGGGAGAATCGGGTAAATAACTGCCACAAGCGCCAACACGTAGCAGGCGAACCCAAGCAAATACCAGATGATTTCCATAGTTTCCTCCTTATACAGATATACTTTGTTCTATAGTCCTATTCCCCTTTGGACAATCCACAAAAAAGAAGGAGGTGTCCTCCCTCCTTCTCTTCTTATGAAACTTCCCGATCATCTAGTACTGTTTCGGCTATATTCACCGAATGGTCGCCGATACGTTCGAGATTACTGATCATATCGACAAATACAATACCGGCAGACCCGGAACAGCGCCCCTCATTCAAACGGAGAATGTGTTTTTTACGCAGCTTCCGTTCCATCTTATCGATGTCTTCTTCCTGTTTTGCCACCTGCTGGGCAATTTCATAGTCATCCTTTTCAAGCGCTTCAACGGCGCGGGTAAATGTGCTGATCGTCAGCGTGAACATTTCATGTAAATCTTTATATGCTTCTTCTGAAAGCGTCACTTTATTGGACAGCTGATAGTCGACAAGCTCCATGACGTTTTCCATGTGGTCGCCCACCCGCTCGATGTCGCGGACAGTATCCATTACGACAGAGTGTTTGCGCGAATTTTCTTTAGACAAAGACCGGGCGGAAATGCCGATCAAATATTCCGTAATGTCTTTATCAAGGTTATTGATCGCTTCTTCATACCGAACAATCTTCTCGGCGTCCTTTTTGTTTTTCGTATCCAGATAGCTTTCGCTTTTCTTAAGACCTCTTCCAGCGTAATCTGCCATTCGGAGCGTTTCAAGCTTCGCCTGGTCTAAAGCAATCGCCGGGGATTGATAAATAAAGCTCGGATCCAAGTGTTTCGGTTTGTATTCAATTTCTTCATCGCTTCCAGGAACCAGCTTGGTAACGATGTACGCCAAAACGCCCACAAAAGGCAGCTGGATAATCATGTTTGAAATGTTAAAAATTCCGTGGGCGAACGCAATCGTCATTGGCTCATTTAAGTTAAGAGCTTCCTGCAGGTAGCTGATAAATGCTGTATACGGCACAAGCAAGATGAGTACAATTGTTGCACCGATCAGGTTAAAGATGACGTGGGTCAACGCAGTACGCTTTGCTGCCACGGAAGCGCCGATAGCTGCTATGACCGCTGTAACAGTCGTACCTATATTGTCGCCAAAAAGTATTGGAAGCGCAGCCTCCAGCGATATTGCATTTTGCGTGTACAATTCCTGAAGAAGGCCAATGGTCGCCGAAGAGCTCTGCAGCCCGACGGTAAAGATGACCCCTACCAGCAACCCTAAAAGCGGGTTATTACTCATGCTTATCGTTAAATCGTTAAACGCCGGCAGTTCTTCAAGCGGTGCTACTCCGTCCCCCATAAGTGAGAGCCCAAAGAACAGAGCCCCAAAGCCGAAAAAAGTTTGTCCTATGTTGTTTATTTTTTTGTTTTTAAAGAAAAAGATCAGTACTGTACCAATAAATATAATTGGAAGAGCGTATTCTTCGAGTTTGATCCCAATAATAAACGCCGTCACCGTTGTCCCGACGTTTGCCCCCATAATAACGCCAATCGCCTGGCGCAGCGTCATAAAGCCGGCGCTTACAAGGCCGACTGTAAGTACTGTAGTTCCTGAACTTGATTGAATAAGTATAGTTACGATAATACCGACCAGCACGCCCATAAACGGGTTGGAGGTGAATTTATCCAGAAGGTCCCGAAGCCTGTCACCGGCAATCTTCTGCAGGCCATCCCCCATGTATTTAATTCCAAATAGGAATATTCCCAAACCACCAAAAAAAGTAAACAAAATCGTTTGAATATCCAAACTCTACATCTCCTTAGTCGCTTTATGAATTTTGGCAGTTTTTTGCCGCACCCAGTCTATTTTTAAAGTAATTTAAATGGTTTGTAAAGGAAATATTACTTTTTTCCAAAGTTATTTAACTTTTGTTTTTATGCCGTAAAAAAAGAGCAAGCCAAAGCCTCCTCTTTTTTCATCTACAACCTTTTATTATATGGAAATTATTGTTCTTTTACTGCGGAATCGAGACGCTTCACCCGGATGCGTGTACCGTCCACAGAGGTTACCTCAATTTCTTCGTTGGCATTCAGCCACTGATCGCCGCTTGTCGCACTGTAACGTTCTCCCTCAATATCAATCGTCCCAGTCGGACGGAAAGGAGTAACGGTAGTCCCCGTTTTACCGACCAGCCCTCCGTACGTCTGGTTAATCGAATTGTAGCCCAGATCGCTCGTTAAACTATCCTTAAGCATCAGCTTCGACCACAGATCCCGGCGCGGAAAAACCTTCAGGAAAAACATAGCTGCCATCGCTCCTGCCAGGAATCCGAAAATAACGAGTACGCCGTAAATAATGGTAGGAGTCGGTACTGCAATAGATACCCCCATCAGCAGAAGTCCTACAATAGAGACAGTGCCATCTCCGATAAGCTTGCCGTCAAGCAGAATCAGACCAAGCCCCGCTGCATACAGCACCAGCACCCAAATGCCGGCTGCCCCTTCAAGATGATAAGAAAAGAATAAGACCATAAAGGCTGTGCCCAGAATAAAAAATAAGCTTTTGGACTTAACAAGAAATTCGGAGATTAAAAACATCGTTCCAAGGAAAACGACAATAAATCCTACACTCGGGTTCGCTAACCATTCCATCGTATATACTCCCTTCCACAAAGCTTTTATATTGCCTACTCTATTCGTTTCATAAGCGCTTAATAATCATATATACGCGTAAGCAGCCAGTATCGTTTCACATATATTGTAACTCTTCCGTCTGCCAGTTGTCAGCTGAAAGCGTCTTCTTTCCATAAAAAAAGAGACCCTAGCGGCCTCTTCTTTTTTATCCAATATTATGCCGATTCCCCGGAATCGCTGTTGAACCATCCCTGGACGGAATCAAGCATCTGTTCGAGGAAAGCGACGATGCGTGAAAGGAAGTTCTGCGTGTCCTCGCTGTTCATAAAGCTGTCAATATTTTCGGTAGCCTTATTCAGCTGGTTTTCCATCTGTGACCAATCAATATTTAAGTTCTGCATCCGGTCGAATAAAGAAACAAGCTCATCTTGCTGCTGTTCGCTCAGCTCAATGTTCATATCACTGGAAACATTCTGTACGATAATCCGGATGTCTTCCGTATTATTAATCTCAGTGTTATTAATCTCCTGCTTGATTTCTGTGATCAGGGTTGTGGCTTCTTCTTTGCCGATGTCTTCGCCAAGCTCAGATGTTTTGGCAATCTCTTCATTTGCCACCTGTTTTTGATCCTCAGATATGCTGACATTGTTCTGCTGTTCGTAGGCTTTTAAAATTCCTGTCAGCGCGGCCGTGCCGGATACATTAAACGGGGCTGTTACGTAAACCTCTGCATCCTCTACTCCTGCTGTTGCAAGCGCGTTGGCATACATCCCTTCTGTAACAGTATCTATTTTGTTCGTTTCAATATCAATGCCTTCACCGTCTTCAGCCGCAGTAATCTTTGCAGAAGATAACGCCCGCGAGCCAATTTCGGAACTGCTTAAATAATCCCCAAGATACTGATACTCTTCTTCATTTGTAACTTCAACCACCGGGACTTCCCCTTCGGTTACCTCCATCTCTTCGAGCAGAGAACTTCTTTGTTCCGAGGAAAGGTCCTGGCCGAGTGTCACTGTTACATCTCCTGCCGCTGCGTCCGCTGACACCTGCTGGCTTACCCCGAGAGCCCCTAACGTAACTACCCCGGCTGCTAATGTCTGTTGCCACCACTTCATTATAATCAGCTCTCCTTCTTATGCCCTTTCATTTCCAAATCATATGCTTTTTTGACCAATATATTTATATTCGTCGCATCTATAGTCGTAAGCTTTGCAAAAAAGTTACACTACCCGCACGCTTTCGTTAGTTTCTCATCATTTTACAAAATGCCGGCGCAGTGCATTTCATTTCACTGCGTTAGAAGCAACTGCTTGCCAAGAGCACACGCCCACTGATACAATTACGTTGTGTTATAGACCACTGTCAACTATTGTTGTTGCACTAGAAGAAGCACGAAATAAATTCACCAATATAAAGGGGCGAATGGATACATGAGCCAAATAACCCACCGCAGCGAAACCCGAGCAGTCAAAGTAGGTAATGTGACGATCGGTGGCAGCAATGAAGTAGTAGTACAAAGCATGACCACAACAAAAACCCACGATGTGGAAGCGACCGTCGCAGAAATCCACCGTCTTGAAGAAGCCGGATGCCAGATTGTCCGTGTCGCATGCCCGCAGATGAAGGATGCTGAAGCAATTCCGAAAATTAAACAGCGTATCAATATTCCGCTCGTGGTCGATATCCACTTCGACTATAATATGGCTTTAAAAGCCATTGAGGGCGGCGCCGATAAAATCCGGATCAATCCCGGCAACATCGGCAAGCGGGAAAAAGTAGAAGAGGTTGTTGAAGCAGCCAAAGCTAAAGGCATTCCGATCCGTATCGGTGTGAACGCTGGCTCCCTCGAAAAACGAATTCTTGATAAATACGGGTATCCAACTGCAGACGGAATGGTTGAAAGTGCTCTCTACCACATTTCCATTCTCGAAGAGCTCGGCTTTTACGATATCATCGTTTCAATGAAAGCTTCGGACGTGCACCTTGCTATTGAAGCTTATGAAAAAGCAGCTCAGGCCTTCAGCTATCCGCTTCATTTGGGCATCACTGAATCAGGCACCCAGTTCGCCGGTACGGTTAAAAGTTCGGCCGGCCTTGGCGCTATTCTAAGTAAAGGCATCGGAAGTACACTGCGTATTTCTCTCAGTGCCGATCCGGTGGAGGAAGTAAAAGTAGGCCGCGAACTTCTGAAAACGTTCGGCCTTGCGTCGAACGCCGCTACACTTATTTCCTGCCCTACCTGCGGACGTATCGAAATTGACCTGATTAGTATTGCTAACGATGTCGAAGAGTATATCTCCACAATTAAAGCCCCAATTAAAGTAGCAGTGCTCGGCTGCGCAGTTAATGGCCCTGGTGAGGCAAGAGAAGCCGATATCGGTATTGCCGGTGCAAAAGGCGAAGGTCTTCTTTTCCGCCACGGGGAAATCATCCGGAAGGTTCCGGAAGAAACCATGGTGGAAGAACTGAAAATTGAAGTTGATAAAATTGCTGAAGAGCACTACGCTAAAGAGGCAGAAAAAGAACGCGAAGCTAAAGAAAAGGAACTGACGAATTAAGCTTCCCATGCAAAAGAGGTCCACCCGTTGCGGGTGGACCTCTTTTTTGCTTTTATTGTTATCATCGCAGCTCCAGAGTTTATGCCGGTGCTGCTTCTCTTTGTTTTGCTCGTTTGCACTCAGCGCACAGGCCGTAAATCTCGAATTTATGACCGGTCACTTCAAAACCGCCGTCGACGTTTTCATTCAGCCAGTCCATCGGGCACGTTTCAATTTCTCTGGTTTTTCCACATTCAAGACAGATAAGATGATGATGGTGAGCCGTCGTTGAGCAGGAGAAACGAAAATGCATTTCGCCTTCAAGTTCGGTCATTTCAAGAATATCCATTTCTTCAAATATGGCCAGGTTTCGGTAGACAGTATCCACGCTCATTCCAGGGTAATTTTTTTGCAGGGACTGCAGTACCTCTTTCGCTGTCAGGTAGCGCTTTTCATCAGAAAAGAGCTGAAGCAGTTCTTCGCGCTTCGCAGTATATTTAAACCCTTGTTCTTTCATAATGTTAAGCGCTTTGGTGACGTTCATATTTAAGCCTCCTGTTTCTTTTCCAGTTAATCCATGCTCTAAGAATTAAAGTGGCTAAAAGTATAAAAGCAGCTGTTACCACCGTACCGCCGCCGGAAGCAACCCCAAAAAAGATGGAACCGGCCGCCCCGGCTGCCACAGAGATCTCCCCGATTATAACAGCTATCAGAAGCATTCGTTTAAAGCCAGTGGCCCACTGCATTGCAGCCGCTGCCGGAAGCGTAATTAAAGCCCCTGCGAGCAGCACGCCGACAACCTGCATGGATGCCGATATGACAATTGCAAGCAGCACAGCAAGCAGCACATTGAATATTTTAACCGGAATTCCAGCAGATGCCGCCATTTCTTCATCAAAAGAAAGAAACATTAACTCTCTCCCAAACGCTGCAAGCAGCCCTAAAGCAACAACTGTCATCACCCCAATAAACCAAAGGTCTTCCATCTGCACTGAAACGACACTGCCAAACAGGTAGCCATACCACTCCGTCACCCCATCCGCAGATATGGACATAAACAGGGCGCTGAGCCCTACCGCCGCTGCCATTAGAATCGGAGCGGCAAGCTCCTGAAATCCTCCGTAGGTATGACGTACACGTTCGATAATCAGCGACCCGGCAAACGCAAATAAAAAACCGGTATACAAAGGATTAATTTCCCAAAAAGCCTGAAGATTACCGGCGAGCACTCCGGCTGTCACTCCGGTAAGGGTGACGTGAGCGAGAGAATCTGCTATCAGCGAAGAGCGGCGCACAACTAAAAATGAACCGATCAAAGGTGCCGTCAGTCCAATTAACACCGCTGCTATAATGCTTCGTTCCACAAAATTAATATCAAACATAGCCGTCACTCTCTATTCTTTATTTTACACAATGAGCACTTTTTTGTGCTATTGATTTGCTTTGTCCGTCCATTTGGCCGTTTCCCACGGTCTCTGCCGTATTCGCCCAGCCACTTTTTCTGCCAGCACCACAATTGTCCATATTGCAAATGAAATGACTGCTATTGTACCGCCGGAGCTGAGGTCATAATAATAAGAAACAAAAAATCCAGCCAGAACAGCCGCTTCTCCAAACACTATGGCATACAGGAACATGCTTTTAAAGTTGGAGGCGACACGGAGCGCTGCTGCGGCCGGCAGTGTAATTAAGGCAGAAACAAGCAGTACTCCTAAAATAGATATGGAAGAAGCAACTACGACAGCCACGATGCCGGCAAATAATAAATTTACTCTCTGAACTGGAATTCCGTTTGCATCAGCCTGCTCCTCATCAAAAGCCAAAAACAATAATTCTTTGTAAAACAGCAGAAACAGCAGCAGCGACACAGCGGAAATGATGCCTATTACCATTGTGTCTGTGACGTTCACCGTGAGAATACTTCCAAATAAAAAGTTAAAAAGATCGTTGTTAAAACCGTCTGCCAAAGAAATAAAAACAACTCCAAGCCCAATGGCCGAAGCCATTACTACTGGTATTGAAAGCTCCTGAAATGTTTTAAACCGCCGGCGCAGGTATTCAATGATGAAGGAGACAATAAAAGTAAACAAAATGCCAGTGTAAAGAGGATTCCATTCGCTGAGCCAAACCCAGAAAGAAGCAAGCCAAAGGTGAAAGGCAATGCCGGTTAATGCCGTGTGCGACATGGCATCGGCAATCATCGGTGTCTTTCTTACCACCACAAAGACACCGGCAGCCGGAGCAACCACTCCAAGCATAAGGCCGATGATCAGCGCATATCTTAGAAAATCAAATTCCAGAAAAACCATTAGGCTCCTCCCGCGTGGTGATCATGCTCATGGTGGATAATATGCACATCGTGCCCGTAAGTGCCGGCAAGATCACTTTCTTCAAACTCCCTCGTCGTTCCGTGAAAATGAAGCTGCTGATTCAGGCAGGCCACTTTTGTTACATACTTGGTCATCGCTCCTACATCATGGGTGACAAGAATAAGAGTAATGCCCTTCTCTCTGTTCCAGTAGCTCAGTCTTTCATAGAATGACTGAGCCGAGGCAGCATCCACCCCCACGGTCGGTTCGTCCAGAATCAGCACCTCAGGGTCGCTTACAAGCGCGCGCGCAATAAATACCCGCTGCTGCTGTCCTCCGGAAAGCCGGCCCATATTTTTCTTTTTATAGCCAAGCATATCCACCTGTTCGAGAGCTTCGTGAATCCGCTGCTTGTCTTTGCGGTTCAAAAACCGGAGCAACCCTTTTTTACCATACAGTCCCATCGCAACGACCTCATATACAGTTACCGGGAAGCCGGCATTAAAACGATTTGCTTTTTGCGATACGTAGCCAATCTTCGGCCATTGATGAAAATGGCGGGCCGGAGTTCCAAACCAGCGGACTTCTCCTCTATATTGCTTATGCAGGCCTAACAGAATCCGTACAAGCGTGGATTTCCCTGAACCGTTCGGCCCAACCAGGCCGACAAAATCTCCGTGGTTTATATTCATATTGATGTCATCGAGCACGAGTTCTGACTCGTAGCGAAAGGACAGGTGATTCACTTCAAGCAGCGTATTCGTTGAATCTTCCATCAGGAAGCCTCCTTTTTTCCAAAAAAAACAATTAAGAATGGTTACGATTTATTGCTAGGAAAAGTATACAAAACCTTTTTGGTTCTGTAAATCTTCTTTGCTTAATCATATATACAATTCATGGTTTTTCTTTGTATGATAGTTAATAGAAAAGCAGGCAACGAAATCAAATCCAATTCTAAGGAATGATGCATATGTTTCAAGCGAAAGAAAAAGTCGCCGTTATCGATATTGGCTCCAATTCCATTCGTCTTGTAATTAATGAAGTGGATGAAAAACGGGGCTACCGCGAACTTCATAATTTAAAAACCGTCGCCCGCCTAAGTAACCATATTGATGATCAGGATGCGCTCACTGCTGAAGGGAGAGATATTCTGCTGCATACGCTGCAGCAGTTTGAAGAAGTTCTTCGTTTTCACGATGTTCAAACCATTCATGCCGTGGCCACCGCAGCTGTACGTGGTGCGTCCAACCGTGAAGAAATTCTGCAATACATTGAAGAACGCATTGATTTTCCTATCCGCGTGCTCTCCGGCGAGGAAGAAGCCTCTTACGGCTATCTGGCAGTCGTGAATTCCACCAGTCTATCTGAAGGTATTACGATTGATATTGGTGGTGGAAGTACAGAAGTGACCATGTTCAAAAACAGGGAACTTGTACGCACTCACAGCTTTCCTTTTGGCGCTCTCACCTTAAAACAGAAATTCCTTCCAAATGATGATAAAATTACCTCAAGTAACTTAAAGCAAATGAATAAATGGATTGAAAAACAGTTCCAGAAGGTGCCCTGGTTAAAAAAGGAGGGTGAAAATCTTCCGGTTGTCGGTATCGGCGGCAGTTCCCGTAACATGGTGCTCGTCCACCAGGCTTCCATCAATTATCCCCTGGCCGGTTTGCATCAGTATTCCATGAGCGGTCGCGATATTGCTGAAACCATGGACCTTCTTGAAAAATCAAGCTTATCGGAACGGGAAAACATCGAGGGTCTTTCCAAGGACCGGGCGGACGTTATTATCCCGGCAGTCCGGATCATTTCCCAGCTTTACAATCATATCGATGCCCCCTCCTATTTAATCAGCAATAAGGGTCTTCGTGATGGTCTGCTGTTTGAAGAGCTGCTTCGGGACAAAACATATCCTCATTTTCCGGACGTAATAGAAGAAAGCTTCTACCAGCTGAATCGCGAATTTGAGATTAATCCAGACTATGTGGATGAAGTCGGTAACATTGCTTCTTCTATGTACAATAGCCTCGAGCCTTATATTCCAAAATCCTATTTGCATGAAGATAATCATCGCCTGCTGAACCGGGCCGCCCAGGTGCTGTATATCGGAGAGTACATCAGCTCCGAGGCGAGCAGCCAGCATACTTTTTACATTTTAACCAACCGTTCCATCGATGGCATCATGCATGAAGAGCGCATAGCCATGTCCCTTGTATCATCCTTTAAATCAAAATCAATGTTTAAAGAGTTTGCAAAGCCGTTTCGTCCCTACCTTCAGAAAAACAGCCTAAAACGGCTCGAATTTCTCGGAAGCATCTTAAAGTTCTCTTATTCGCTCAATCGCACGCGCCGCAATATCGTTTCAGGGCTCGGCATTGACAAAGAAGGCAAAGAACTCCACTTCCACATTTATTGCCGCGAGGGGATGCATTCTGCTTTTGAAGAAGCCAAAGCAGATAAGTACAAAAAACACCTGGAGAAAATGATCAGCCGGGACGTGGTGCTTCATTTCCATGAACAGTCCCCCGTTTCTGCTTTTTCAAGCTGAACGATGCTTTTTTCGTGGACCTTTACATGCACTTAACATTTCATTGATACAATTGGCCCAGAAGTGAACAGGGTGTAAAGAAAGGCGGATTCTACTATGACCGAAACGACACAGTCATATATTGACCTCAATAATCCAGCATATTATAACAACCGCGAAATCAGCTGGCTTGCTTTTAATGAACGGGTGCTTGAAGAAGCGCTTGATGAAACCAATCCGCTCCTTGAGCGCCTGAAGTTTTTAGGTATTTTCAGCTCCAACCTGGACGAGTTTTTCATGGTCCGGGTCGCGGGTTTAAAAGACCAGGTGAAAGCAGGATTTAATAAGCCTGAAAATAAAGCCGGGCTCACGCCTAAGCAGCAGCTCTCCGAAATCACTAAAAAAAATTCAGAGCTCGTACGACTGCAGGATCACTTTTTTACAGAAACAGCTGTACCGCTGTTAGCCTCGGAAAATATCCGTTTTCTTTCAACGCTCGAATTAAACAGCGGCCAGTATGAATATATTCAGGAATACTTCATGTCCAATATTATGCCGGTGCTGACACCAATGGCCGTCGATGCCTACCGTCCGTTTCCGATGCTGCTGAACAAGTCATTAAACCTGGCTGTACGGCTGCAAAAAGAGGATAGTGGAGAAAAGGAAAGCATCGCCATCGTACAGGTCCCCGGCGTGCTCCCGCGCTTCCTCGCACTTCCATCAGCCAACGGCAGCCGGGAGTATATACTGCTTGAGCAGGTGCTTGCCGAATTTATACACATGCTTTTCAGGGGGTTTTCCGTGGTAAGTGCTTCTCCGTTCCGGATTACCCGCAACGCGGATTTAACGATCCACGAAGAAGGCGCCCGCGATTTGCTCAGGGAAATTGAAAAGGAATTAAAAAAGCGCAAATGGGGCGCTGCCGTTCGCCTCGAATGCCAGCAAGGCATGATGGACGAATATATTCTTTCCTTTCTGCTCGAGGCTCTTGAGATTCATACGGACGATGTATATACGCTGAAGGGCCCGATCGATTTAACCTTTTTGTTTCCGCTCTGCGATGAACTAGGAGAGGCCTGGGAGCACCTTTCGTACGAAACGCTTATCCCTCAGCCGCCTGAAGATTTAATTGCCGACTCCGACGTGTTCAACGCTTCCGACGAACGGGATATTTTATTGCATCATCCATACGAATCGTTCCAGCCGGTGATTGATTTTATTTCCAAATCTGCCGATGACCCCGATGTACTTGCCATTAAACAGACTCTTTACCGTGTCAGCGGGGACTCTCCTATTATTGCTGCGCTGGCAAGAGCTGCAGAGCAGGGCAAGCAGGTCACGGTACTTGTAGAGCTGAAAGCACGCTTTGACGAAGAAAATAACATCCAGTGGGCGAAGACCCTCGAAAAATCCGGGGTCCATGTCATTTATGGGATCACGTCGCTCAAAACTCACAGTAAAATTGTGCTGATCGTTAAAAAAACAGCGGCCGGCATTAAACGGTATGTGCACCTCGGCACCGGGAATTATAACGATTCCACCGCCAAGGTATACACCGACATGGGCATGATTACCACCCGCCCGTCCTTCGGTGAGGATGCTACTAACTTTTTTAATCACTTAAGCGGGTTTTCCCAGCAGCCTTCCTGGAATGAGATCAGCACTTCTCCGGACGGGATCCGTGATGAGCTGCTCCAATTGATCCAGCGGGAAATTGAATGTCACCAGCGGGATGGGAACGGACGGATTATCGCGAAGATGAACTCTTTAACAGACAAGGACCTCATCATTAAACTGTATGAAGCTTCCAGGGCCGGCGTTCGCATCGAACTTATCGTGCGCGGTATTTGCTGCCTAAAACCGGGTATCCCCGGAGTAAGCGAAAATATCACCGTCCGAAGCATTGTCGGCCGGTTTCTCGAGCATACCCGCATTTTTTATTTTGCCCACAGCGGCAGCGACTATTATTACTTGTCCTCGGCTGACTGGATGACACGCAATATGGAAAAACGGATCGAAATTATGTTTCCAGTTTATGAAGCTATTTTAAAGAAACGGCTCAACTCCATTTTACAGCTGATTCTGCAGGATAATGTCAAAGCACGGGAGCAGGACAGCAGCGGCCGTTATTATTACGTCGAGCCTTCCTCTGGAGAGCCTTCCATTAACAGCCAGCTCGTCTTATTTGAGTGGGCATCGAGGTTTCTGGACATGAATAACGAATAAAACCACGCCCTGCACATTCATGAATGCGCAGGGCGTGCTTGTTATGGGAGAGGCCTATCTCTTTGCTCCGTTTTGATTCCTCAGAAACCCAGATGTAATTTACACCCCTGTACCAGGCATTTATACCTCTGCTGGCATGAGTTCATCCCGCCAGTTCGCCTTCCATTCTTTTTGTCTGAGCATAGCAATTTCATGCTTATACGGTGGTTGTTTGTTTTTCTTATCTGTGCCTACATAAGGTGTTTCTAATATTTTCGGCACAGATGCAAATGCCTCGTGGTGCACAATTTCCGCCAGCGTATTGTAGCCAATATACCCATAACCGATATTTTCATGGCGGTCTTTGCCTGCTCCGCGCTCGTTTTTACTGTCGTTAATATGAAGCACCTTCAGTCGGTCCAGGCCGACATAATGATCGAACGCTTCCAGGACGCCGTCAAGGTCTCCTGTGATATCGTAGCCCGCGTCGTGGGTGTGGCATGTATCAAAGCAGACGCTCAATTTATCATTGTGGGTTACTCCGCTGATAATCTCTGAAAGCTCCTCAAAGCTTCTTCCGCATTCCGACCCTTTTCCAGCCATTGTTTCAAGCGCGATTTGAACCTTCTGATCCGGATATATGACTTCATTTAATCCTTCAATGATTTTTTTAATTCCCGCCTCTGTGCCAGCTCCGACATGCGCACCCGGATGAAGTACGATCTGCTTTGCCCCGAGTGATTCGGCTCTGCTAATTTCATTGCGCAAAAAATCGACGCCCAACTGAAACGTTTCCGGCTTGGTGGTGTTGCCGATATTAATAATATACGGTGCGTGAACCACAACCTCTTGGATGCCATTTTCTTTCATATGCGCATGCCCGTTTTCGATATTTAATTCTTCGATAGGTTTGCGCCTGGTGTTCTGCGGCGCTCCTGTGTAGATCATCATCGCTGTCGCTCCATACGAAGCCGCTTCTTCGCTCGAACCAAGAAGCATTTTTTTTCCGTTCATAGATACATGTGAGCCTAAAAGCACAGTCATCACCTCGGTTATTATTTTCGTTTACGGCGGCGGGATGTTGTTTGGTCCGCCATTGCTTTTTTCTTATATCCCGGCTTCACTTTCTTCGGTTTTTTTACCGGCATGGCATCTGACGCAGGCGCAGGCTTTCGCTTCGTCTGCTTGGTCGCAAACAGCGGCTTGGATAGTTCAGTCCAGGCGCCTTTACGAAAGTCCATAAACGTAAAACGAATACCCTGCTTCTGAAGGGAAAGCACAGCTTTCCGGTCTTCTTCCCCCATCAGAGTATACGATTCTCCTGTCAGCCCCGCCCGTCCAGCGCGACCCGTCCGGTGGATAAAGTATTCCAGCTCTTTCGGCAGACTGTAGTTAATAATATGCGAAATTCCGGGAATATCCATGCCCCGGGCAGCAAGGTCGGTAGCTACCAGGTACTGGACTTCGAGATTTTGAATCCGTTTCATGACCTGCTTGCGCTGCCGTGAAGGCAGCCCGCCGTGCAGCACTTCTACCGGGTATTGCTTTTTAAACATCTCTCCAGCCAGTTCATCGGCTTCGTCCTTCGTGCTCGCAAATATAATGGCTAGAAACGGCTGCAGCCGGTCCACAAGCTCCATCGTCACATCGAGCCGGCTGCGGTGCCTAAGGGCGATGCCGTAATGAGTCATCTCCTTCGGTGTCGCATGCTCCGGCTTGACGTGTACATGCTTCGGATTATTCATATATTTGCGCAGAAAGGGCTGCAGGCTTTCCGGAACCGTAGCAGAAAATACCATCATCTGCAGATTGTCCGCCATTTTACCGGCCACCGGGTCAATCTCTTCCAGAAAGCCCATGTCAAGCATCTGGTCGGCTTCATCAATGACGAGCATGGTGGCTGTATGCACATTGATAACATTTTCTCCTACCATATCTTTCAACCGGCCCGGTGTTGCTACAATAATGTGAGGCGGATTACGGAGCTGCTCCATTACCCTTGAGCGTTCCGTGCCTCCGGACACCTGCTTGGCACGTACCGAAGAAGTTTCGTCTTCATCTATAAGTTCCTTCAGCACCCCGAAGATCTGGCCGGCAAGCTCACGTGTAGGCGCTGTAATGACTGCCTGTAATTCCGCTTTGGAGGTGTCGATCCTGCTCAAAATCGGGAGCAGGTACGCTAGTGTCTTTCCAGACCCCGTCTGTGACTGGCCAATAACATCTTTTCCATTAATGGCAGACGGAATCAGCCGTTCCTGAATATCCGTTGGTTTTTGAATTCGTTTTTTATCCAGCAGCTTGAGGGCATAAGCTGGAATGTTATATTGTTTAAAGCGGTTTTCCACGCTATTCACCTAACTCTCTTTTCATTTACGCATTTTTTGCATCTCCATATTTTATCATAGTTAAAATAGAAACCATAGCTTCTCCTCTGCTTCTGTTCACAAAATATTAAAGGAATGGTATTTGGCCAGCTGTCCTTTCTTTTCAACCAGACGCTTAGGTAGTATAATGAATCCAGAATCGTTTTATATGACTGCATACGTAAAGTCAGCGCGTACACGCAAGACCTCACGGTTCAAATTATGAAACAGGAGGCCTTTATGGAAGTAACGAAAATTTCACCACGGGGATACTGCTACGGCGTTGTTGATGCGATGGTAATGGCGAAGAAAGCCGCCGGCAACCAGGAGCTCCCACGCCCCATCTATATTTTAGGCATGATCGTACACAATAAACACGTGACTGACGCGTTTGAGGAAGAAGGCGTTATTTCTCTCGACGGACCCAACCGGCTTGAAATACTCCGCCAGGTGGACAAAGGCACGGTCGTCTTTACGGCTCACGGCGTTTCGCCGGAAGTCCGCGAGCTCGCCGAAGAAAAAGGACTGACGACTATTGACGCTACCTGCCCGGACGTTACCGTGACGCACGACTTAATACGGGAAAAACGGGACCAGGGCTATGAATTTATCTATGTCGGCAAAAAGGGGCATCCGGAGCCGGAAGGCGCTGTCGGTGTCGCTCCGGACATCGTACATTTAGTAGAAACACTCGATGATCTTGAGAGCTTAAATATCCAGTCGGAACGGATTATTATGACCAACCAGACGACGATGAGTCAATGGGATGTTTCCGACATTATGGACCGGGCGAGAGAAATTTACCCGCACGCAGAGGTTCATAACGAAATCTGTAATGCCACTCAGGTACGCCAGGAAGCGGTAGCTGAGCAGGCAAAGGATGTGGATCTTGTGCTCGTTGTCGGCGATCCGAAAAGCAACAACTCCAACCGGCTTGCCCAGGTCTCGGAGCAGGTTGCAGGAACCACTGCGTACCGGATCAGCAACTTGGCCGAGCTGGATTTAAGCTGGCTTGAAAATGTCAATTCTGTCGGGGTTACAGCAGGCGCTTCCACACCGACGCTAATCACAAAGGAAGTCATTTTGTTTATCGACCAGTACGACCCTAATGATTCGTCTACGTGGGACACCGAATCCCGGATCGATAAATCAAAAATTCTTCCAAAAGTTAAAGCAAAATCATAAAAAAATTCCTCCGTTAAAAGCGGAGGAATTTTTCTGTTACGCCAACCGGAATGGCTCAGTGGACAGATCAGAAGCGACCCATTCGACCTGCAGCAGGCCCTGGCTGCGGCTTTGCATTTCCTTCTGAACGCCCTTTTTCATGATTTTCTCCACATGATGGCCGGGATCGATCATCGTAAGACCGTCCATAGCTGCATCCTGGGCTGTATGGAAATAAATATCGCCCGTGATGTACACATCTGCCTGCTTGGAAAGCGCCTGCTGCCAGTACTTGTTGCCGTCGCCTCCAAGCAGTGCCACGCGTTTAATCCGGTCGGTTTTTCCATCCACCACCCGGACAAACGGCACATCATAGCTCTTTTTCACCTGTTCCACAAATGCGTCAAGCGTCATTTCCTCTGGGAGTTCTCCAACCCTGCCTAATCCGTAAGGCTCTCCTGGGAGGGCAAGCGGGTACAGATCATATGCCGGCTCTTCATATGGATGAGCGGCAGTTAAAGCGGCTTCCACTTTTTTCCGGAGGGAGTGCGGCACAATCGTTTCCATCCGTTTTTCGTCTGCAAATTCCATTTTTCCCTGCTCACCCAGAAAGGGGTCGGTGCCGTCTCCGGGGATAAACGTTCCGGTCCCTGAGGCAGAAAACGTGCAATGGCTGTATCCACCGATATAACCGGCGCCCGCGGCTCCCACTGCCTGCCGTACTTCTTCAGCGTGGGATTCCGGCACAAAAGCCACCAGCTTGTACAGCTGATCTTCACCGGTTGGGGCCAGCACTTCTGTATTCGTTAAACCGAGTGCTTCTACCATCATGTCATTCACTCCCCCCGGAGCTATGTCCAGGTTTGTATGAGCGGCATAGACAGTTAAATCATGCTTAATACACTTTTCAATTACCGGTCCCTGCCCGTTCGCCACGTCAAGCGACTTTATCGGGCGGAACAGGAGCGGGTGGTGGGCAATGATTAGCTCTGCTCCGTTTTTGACCGCTTCATCCACTACTTCTTCGGTCACATCAAGGGTCGTAAGTACTTTTGTTACCGGCTGGTTCCAATCCCCGATCATCAGTCCTACCCGGTCCCCTTCCACAGCCAGCGATGGCGGCGCCCACTCTTCAAACAACCGGATAACGTCACGTACAGTATTCATGCAATAACCTCCTCAGCCCATGCAATGTATTGGCTTAATTCTTGTTTCTTTGCCGTGATTTTTTCTGTCGGAACGGCGTTTGTCAACTGGTGCAAAATCTGCTGCCAGTTATCTTTTTCCCTCATCCATTTCTCCTTAAAAGCATTGTTTCTTTCTTCAAGCAGGTAAGGCCCGAACAGCAGCTGCTTTTCAAGCGGTTCTCCGCACTCTTGGTACGGCGCTTCTGCTTCTCCAGGTACAGCTGTCAGTACTTCGTATACGTGGCGCTCCTCCTTCAGGATTCGCTCGCCTGTAAGCTTCCAGCCGTTATCAAGCAGCCATTTGCGGACGCGGACCGCCGAAACGTTGGGCTGAAGAACCAGCTTCTGTACAAAATGAAGCTTTATCTTCCCCTGTTCTAAAATATCAGCGATCAGTGTGCCACCCATTCCGGCGATAACGACCGTATCAACCGCGTCTTTTTTAGTTAAGACAGCAAGACCGCTGCCCAGGCGGATATCGATTTTATCAGTCAGTCCGCAGGAAGCAATGTAGTCCGACGCAGCCTGGAGCGGTCCCGCATTTACATCTGCCGCCACCGCACGCTCCGCCTTGCGGTGCGCCACTGCCTCCACCGGGACAAGCCCGTGATCCGTGCCTATATCTGCGACTACCGCCCCCGGGTCGATTTGTTCAGCGATGAGTGCCAGTCTATCCGGCAATACAGATTTCTTCATGTTTTCCTCTCTCTTCTATGTAAAATAAAAAAGGGACACCTGCTTATTGGAAGCATGCGTCCCCTTGTATCTATAATGAATTCATTAGTCCATGAAATCTTTTAATCGCTTGCTGCGGCTAGGGTGACGAAGCTTTCTTAACGCCTTGGCCTCGATCTGGCGAATACGTTCTCTTGTTACGCCAAACACTTTGCCCACTTCTTCGAGCGTACGGGTGCGCCCGTCATCAAGACCAAACCGGAGACGAAGAACATTTTCTTCACGGTCCGTAAGCGTATCAAGCACGTCTTCAAGCTGCTCTTTCAGCAATTCATAGGCGGCTGCATCCGAAGGCGCCATTGCTTCCTGGTCTTCAATAAAGTCACCAAGATGGGAATCATCTTCTTCACCGATCGGAGTTTCCAGCGACACCGGCTCCTGGGCAATTTTGAGAATTTCCCTGACTTTATCCGGAGTCAGGTCCATTTCTTTGGCAACTTCTTCCGGAAGCGGCTCCCGGCCGAGATCCTGCAGCAGCTGGCGCTGCACGCGGATTAATTTATTGATCGTTTCCACCATGTGCACCGGAATACGGATGGTTCTCGCCTGGTCGGCAATAGCACGGGTGATTGCCTGACGGATCCACCACGTAGCGTACGTACTGAATTTAAACCCTTTGCTGTGGTCAAATTTCTCCACCGCTTTAATCAGGCCCATGTTGCCTTCCTGGATTAAGTCGAGAAAGAGCATGCCGCGCCCGACATAACGTTTTGCGATAGAGACCACCAGACGAAGGTTGGCTTCTGCAAGACGGCGTTTTGCTTCTTCATCGCCTTCTTCGATTTTAGTCGCAAGATTAATTTCTTCTTCCGCAGAAAGAAGTGGCACGCGGCCAATTTCTTTTAAATACATGCGGACTGGATCGTTAATTTTAATGCCTGGAGGGACGCTTAAATCATTCAAGTCGAGAGATTCTTCTTTTTCTACCTGTTCCATGCTCGGAACTTCTTCTCCCTCGTTGATAATATCAACGCCTTGTTCACCAAGGTATTCAAAAAACTCATCCATTTGCTCAGAATCCTGGTCGTAACTGGAGAGTTTTTCTGTTATTTCTGCGTACGTTAATGTTCCACGTTTTTTGCCCGTTTCGAGCAATTGTTCTTTTACCTGATCGACCGACATTTCACCTTCCGCCAGCGGACGGCTTGGTTTTTCCGCCATTCGATCTCCCTCCTTCCAAGCTTCACACCTTGAATCCTACCCTGTCTCTTTACATGCCCGCAATTGTCTGTGCCGACGATTTCTTTTCCTGGTATTTTCTTAGCTGGTTGAAAGGACGGCAGGCACATAGAAAGAGCGTGCACATCAAACTGGCACGCTTTTCTACTATCGTGATCATATCTTATCAACCACAAAGGAAAAGCGCAAGCAAATTGCTTCAGGCTAGTTTTTCTTCAGCTGCATCATCAATTCCATAATTCTCGCACCCAGCTTTTGGGCTGCTTCTGAATCACGACTTCTTTCAGCGTCTTTAAGCTGTTTCTGCCTTTGCAGTAATTCTTCCCGTTTTGGTCGAATTTTAATCTGTTCAACATAGTCAGACATTTCATTATCTGATATTTCTGTTGGAATGTCAAGATGCGCCAGCTCAGATACAAGATTTATAAGTTCCTGCTCTTCGACGTATTCCATAAAGCGACTTACGTCCGGCTCATGCTCATCGTCATAATAAGCATATAAATAAGCCGCAAGCGCTGTATGGGCATCAATGTTAAATTCTCCCCCAATGCGCTCCTTAACCTCCTCAGCTATTTCCCGGTTCTGAAGCATAAATGCAAGGAGCGTCCGTTCAGCATTTTCGTAAGCTGAGCGCATCGATACCTGCTTTTTCGGAAGCGCCCCGCTTCTCCATCTTTTACCGGCTTCAGAAGCAGACGGAGCCCTAGCAGCCTTTTCTTTCTGATCTTCTCTCTGGACTTTGCGCTCTTCCTCCCGGAGTGCATCCATCGACAGATCAAATTCTTCTGCCAGCTGCTTCATGTAAAATTCACGTTCCACAGCACTGCTGATTACAGATGTTTCCCGGAGTACTTCTTCGATATAGGCAAGCCGGTCTCCTTCATTTTGAAGGTTTTTATTTTCACGAAGCTCCTGAACCTTAAAGGACATGAAAGGGACAGCCCGTTCCGCCAGCTGCTTTCTGAATGCTTCGGGGCCCCGGGCCTGGATAAAATCGTCCGGATCCATCTGTTCAGGAAACAGCGCTACCCGGACGTCAACGCCCTGGTTTACAAGAGTATCCCCGGTTTTCCAGGCAGCTGCCCGACCTGCATTATCACCGTCATAAGCAATTACAGCCTTGTCTGTCGCTTTTCGGATCTGCTCGGCCTGTCGTTTGGAAAAAGCTGTGCCAAGGCCCGCTACTCCATTCTTCACTCCAGCTTTCCAGGCGGCGATAACGTCCATGTAGCCTTCAAAGAGGACAGCTTCGTCCTGTTTGCGAATTGCCTGGCGCGCTTTGGGGAATGCATATAGCGTTTCGTGTTTTAAAAAGATGGGCGTTTCCGGGCTGTTTAAGTATTTCGGCTTTCCTTCCCCAAGTGCACGGCCTCCGAAGGCAACAGCCTGCCCGCGCTGATTATGAATAGGAAACATGACCCGCCCTCGAAAGCGGTCGTACCGTTGCCACGTGGATTCCTGGCGGAGAATCAGGCCGGCCTCTTCCATTTCTTCAAGGTCGTACTCCCTTTTTTCAAGCAGCTGCACAAGCATGTCATTCCGCTCCGGCGCATAGCCGAGCTGAAATTCTTCAATAATCTCTTCACTGATACCCCGGGCTGTTAAGTAATCATACGCTTCTTTTCCCTGTTCTGTATTCATCAGCAAGTGATGATAAAACTTGGCTGCCATTTGATGCGCTTCTTTTTTGGATTGATGCTGTTCCCGTTCGCCAGGATATTGATCTTCGAGTTCAGGCAGATCCACATTTGTTTTAGCTGCGAGAGACTGAATGGCTTCCACAAACGTCAGGCCGTCATGCTCCATCAAAAAAGAAATGGCGTTGCCACCCGCTCCGCAGCCAAAGCAGTGATACAACTGCCGTTCCGGCGAGACGGAAAATGACGGAGTATTTTCCCCGTGAAAAGGACACAGGCCAAGGTAGTGTTTGCCCTGCTTCTTTAACTGGACGTAATCATTGATAACTTCTACGATATCTACCTTTTCCCGCACCTCAGCAACTTTTTCTTCTGGAATAAACGCTGCCAATTTGCTGCCTCCCTGATGAGCCTATTACCATTTGGACGTACTATCGCCTGTTTCAAAAATCTTCAGGCCTTCAAAAAACCGTTGGCGCTCTTCGGGCGATATTGCTTTAGGCCCTTTAACTCTTTGCTTTCCCTGTTTAGCCAACACGCCGGCATACCGGCCGGCAAGCAGCCATTCTTCGTCGCCTTTTTTCCAGCGTTTCCCCCGGAAGGAGAGCACTGACGCTCCCTTCTCAAGGGCGATTGCTGCCAGGCCGTGGTCGTCGGCAATAACCAGGTCGCCGGCAGAGACATGATTCCAAATGTACATGTCCGCTGCTTCGGGTTCGTTTTCTACCATTACGGTCTCTGCTTCATACATTTTATTTGATGCGTGGGCACTGCTCGCCACAAAAACGATTGCCATGTTTTTATCTGCGCCCCACGTATCGATCGTTTCTTTGTGCGGGCATGCATCAGCGTCCACATACACTGTGGGTTCCTTTTTCGTCATGTTGAGTCTCTCCTAGCGCTGCTGAAACATATTGGAGATGATATTAGCTGTCTCTTCCACAGCTTTATTGGATACATCAATGACCGTACAGCCGATCTTGTTCATCAGCTCTTCCGAGTAGTCAAGCTCTTCCTGGATACGCTCCATGCTCGCATAATTTGCTTCCGGCCTCAGTCCAAGGGCTTTCAGGCGTTCTGAACGAATACGGTTCAATTTATCAGCGCTGATCCGCAGGCCGATACATTTCTCACTTGGAATGTTAAACAATTCCTCCGGCGGGTCCACTTCCGGTACAAGCGGCACATTCGCCACCTTCAGGCGCTTATGGGCCAGATACTGGGAAAGCGGCGTTTTCGAAGTTCGCGATACGCCGATCAGCACAATGTCCGCCCGGACGATGCCCCGCGGGTCCCGGCCGTCATCGTATTTAACCGCAAACTCAATCGCCTCCACCTTACGGAAGTAGTCTTCATCCAAACGATATACGAGCCCAGGTTCATATCTTGGCTGCTGGTTCGTGAGGGTCACCATTTTATCGAGCACCGGCCCCATAATATCAACAGTATCTACGCCAGCCTTCTCCGCACGTTCCCGAAGGTACTGATTGATTTCTGGAATTACTAGCGTAAAGGCAATCATCGCCTTGGCTTCCTTGGCGAGCTGGATGACCTCTTCAACCGTGCCTTCATCTTCAACGTACGGGATGCGGCGCACCTCCATCCCGTCTTCCCCAAACTGACTCGCAGCAGCTTTTACTACTAGTTCAGCTGTTTCTCCTACCGAATCGGACACTACGTACACTACTGGACGCTCTTGTTTTGTGGTCATGTCTGCCTCCCCGGGTTAAAATAATTGATTATTGGCCAGATCCACCAATACTTTGGTTATATTCGTTTTTGTGACCCTGCCGACCACTTCATACTTTTCACCGCCGGCATCTTTTACGACCGGAAGCGCGTCAATCTGGCGTTCAATCAGCTTGGTGGCCGCGTAAACCACCAGATCTTCTTTTTTACAAACTGTGATATTGGGCATCCTTGTCATTATAATACTTACCGGGATAGCTTCTGTATCCTGGCGGCCAAGACTAGCCCGCAGCAGGTCTTTTCTTGAAAGGACGCCGGCCAGGTGGCTTTGTTTATCCACTACAAAGAGGGTACCGACATCTTCAAGGAACATAGTGCATATGGCATCGTACACGCTATCCGATTCTGAAACGACCACCGCAATCGACTGATAATGTTTAACGGTCAGTTTGTGCAGCTGATTATTCAGTTCTTCCGTATCCGTTTTTCCGGTGTAATAATACCCTACTCTTGGTCTTGCTTCTAAAAACCCTGACATTGTGAGAATAGCCAGATCGGGTCGCAGCGTAGCTCTCGTAAGTGAGAGTCTGTCTGCGATATGCTCCCCGGTGATTGGCCCGTTGTCTTTAACAATCTGCAGGATGGTTTCCTGACGCTCTGTTAATTCGATAATGACTCCCCACCTTCATCGGCGCTTCGCACGGAGGCACTGTTTTATGAAGAAAAAACAATACTCCGAAAGCGGGCGAACCGTTCAATTTCTTTAGATAACAGTGTCATCTGCTGCAGTCTGTTTTGCTTTACCTGTTCATCTTCAGCCATAACCATGACATGATCGAAGTAGGCGTTGATCGCTGGCGTCACTGCCTGAAGCGATTGATAAGCACCGGCCACGTCAGCCTGGTCGAGCCTGTCATCGAGCTGTTGATTCAAGGTTTTGCTTTTTTCGTAAAGCTCTCTTTCCTCTTCAGCCTGGAACAGCTCTGTTTGAATATCCGAGCCGCTATCTGTATTTTTTGCGATATTGGTCACCCGGCTGAGGGCTTCCACCGTTTCTTTAAAGTCTGCTTCTTCGGCACGTGACTGAATAAATCCAGCTTTCTCTGTCACTACATCAATTCTTTCGCCAAGATGAAGCAGCACAGCATCCGCGATATCATGACGGATCCCCTCATCAAGGAGCTTCTGGCGGACACGCTGAACAAAGAAGTCTTCGAGGTCCTTCAAGACATCCGCCTCCTCCCGCTGGAGAAGAGAACGCTCTTTAATTTCATCCATTACAAGGACAATCAGCTGTTGAATCGTCAGCGGAAGGCGGTGCCCGTTGATTGTCTGGACAATACTTGCTGCCTGTCTTCTCAATCCGTGAGGGTCCTGGGAGCCGGTGGGCACCATCCCTACCCCAAAGCTTGAAATGATAGTATCCATTTTATCCACTACACTAATGACCGCGCCTTCAATGTTTTCCGGCAGAGAATCGCCAGCAGCCTTGGGCTTGTAATGTTCTGCAACAGCTTCGGCAACTGCTGTGTTTTCTCCTGCCAGAAGGGCATACTCTTTTCCCATAATACCCTGGAGTTCCGTAAATTCATCCACCATTAACGTAACGAGGTCGAATTTGGAAATGTGGGCAGCGCGTTTGATGTTTTGCCCCTTTGTGCTGTCCAGCTGCAGATATTCTGCCAGCCGGGTGCTGACAGCTTCCACCCGCATTACCTTCTCACCGACTGTACCGAGATTTTCCTGATAAATAACGTGATTTAATTTTTCTACCGCTTCATCCGGTGATAGCTTCTGATCTTCATCATAGAAGAACTGGGCATCCGCCAGGCGAGCACGAAGCACTTTTTCGTTCCCTTTCCGAACCTGGTCAAGATGTTCTGCGTTACCGTTTCGTACTGTAATGAAATATGAAAGAAGGCTGCCCTCATCATTTTCCACCGGGAAATACCGTTGGTGCTCTTTCATGGAGGTTACAAGCACCTCCCGCGGAATATTCAAATATGATTCGTCAAATGAGCCATGCAGCGCGGTCGGATATTCCACAAGCTGATTCACTTCAGCAAGCAGCCCTTGATCGATCGGAATATGCCAGCTGTTTTCCGCTTCGATCTCTTCGATTTGGCTGCGGATCAGTTCTGTCCTTTCAGCAGCGTCTACAATGACATACTCCTCTTTTAGCTGCTGCTCATACGTTTCCGGTTTATGGATCGTTACCGCATTTCCCAAAAACCGGTGGCCGTGAGAAACATTTCCGGCTGTATGGCCTGTAATAGTGAACGGGATCACTGCTTCACCGTACAATGCAACGAGCCATTGAATCGGACGCACAAAGCGGAGCTCATGGCTTCCCCAGCGCATATTTTTTGGAAAAGCAAGCGATGTAATAATCGTTTTCATTTCCTGCAGCAGTTCTGTAGTTGATTGTCCTTTATGTTCTTTTTCCACAAAAACGTATTCGGTGCCTTTGACCTCTTTAAAATACAGATCCCCCGCATCGACCTGCTGGCCTCTGGCAAATCCTAAAGCAGCCTTGCTCCAATCCCCTTCATCTGTGAGGGCAATTTTCTTGGCCGGGCCGCGGGCTTCCTCGACCATATCCTCCTGATAATCAGCCAGATCTTCCACGCGGAGCGCGAGCCGTCTCGGCGTGGAAAACATATGAACGGCACTATAGCTTAAGCGCTGTTCCTCCAGCCAGGTTTCTGTTTTTTCCTTCAGCTGCTTTACTGCCCCTTCCACAAAGCGGGCAGGCATTTCTTCCACGCCAATTTCAAGTAAAAAATGATTAGCTGCCATAATTCATCGCCTCCTGCTTCTGTAGCGGAAATCCTAGTTTTTCCCGTTCTTCATAATATGCCTTCCCGCATTTTCTTGCCAGATTGCGCACACGTGCAATATATCCAGTTCTTTCCGTCACTGAAATCGCCCCGCGGGCATCGAGCAGATTAAACAAATGCGAGCATTTTAATACGTGGTCGTAGGCCGGCAGCACCAGCTTTTCATCAATCGCCCGTTCTGCTTCTTTTTCACTGGCGGCGAACTGATTCAACAGCAGCTCTTTATCCGCAATTTCAAACGAATACTTCGAATGCTCGTATTCTGCCTGCAAAAACATATCCCCGTACGAAACGCCCTGCACCCATTCCAGGTCAAACACATTTTCCTTGTCCTGAATATACGACGCCAGCCGTTCAATGCCGTACGTAATCTCAGCTGTCACCGGGTGAGCATCCATACCGCCGACGTGCTGGAAATATGTGAACTGAGTGATTTCCATGCCGTCGATCCACACTTCCCAGCCAAGGCCCCAGGCACTCAATGTTGGAGCTTCCCAGTTATCCTCCACAAAACGGATGTCGTGGGCAAGCGGGTCAATGCCAATGGCTTCCAGGCTTTTTAAATACAGCTCCTGAATATTGTCCGGCGAAGGCTTCATGACCACCTGAAACTGATGATGCTGATACAAACGGTTTGGGTTCTCTCCGTAACGGCCGTCTCCTGGCCGTCTCGAAGGCTCTACGTATGCTGCGTTCCACGGTTCGGGCCCGATACTGCGCAAAAACGTCATCGGGTTCATCGTCCCCGCTCCCTTTTCCACGTCATAGGCCTGCATTATAATACAATTCTGACTGGCCCAGTAATTCTGCAATGTTAAAATCATTTCCTGTATGTTCATTGCCATGTTAAACACCCCTTCTGCTTCTGGATTATTTCATTAAAAAAGTCCCTATACCTGTCACTCAGGTATAGGGACGGTTATTACCGCGGTTCCACCCTACTTGCTTTTAGGCACTATGGCCGAAAAGCCGCTTTATCCATCATACGCTCCAGAACGCCTTCACAACCGGTCAGCGTGCAGCTTTCACTATCCTGCACTCGCTAAGACTGAAGAAGATTGCTAC
Organism: Marinococcus salis; assembly: GCF_054971365.1. Lineage (NCBI taxonomy): Bacteria > Bacillati > Bacillota > Bacilli > Caryophanales > Bacillaceae > Marinococcus > Marinococcus salis. Next base: position 145,641 of record NZ_JBQOJB010000003.1, read on the forward strand.
TACTTTCTTTCCTTGCGCATCGTTATGATTGTATTGAAATAGTACTTAACATTTGCGAGTGTGTCAAGCACTCATTCGACGTTCCACTTTTCCATCTGTTCTAAAAAACGCCTCGCCTTTAAATGAATACCTGCGTATGAATCATAATAGCTGTTTAGGACATCCTTCAGCTCTTTTTTCGTTTCTGCCGATACAGAAACCGAACCGATCCGATGCACGTCAATATAGAAAAACGTCCGCAAAAGCCGCACCGTCTTCGGCTGAATGCGGAAGCGGTACGGATCGATTTCCCAGCAATGGTGGCAGAGAAATCCGGCTTCACGAATAGAGAAATGAAATGTTCCTTCCTGCCGGCCACAATTCACGCATCGGTCAATCACGGGCTGAATGCCCGCCACCGCAGTCATTTTCACTTCAAAGAGGCGGATAAGCACTTCGGCGTCCTCCCCTTCGTCGATACGCCTCAGAAGTTGCCAGAACAGCTCAAACAAATAGGGATTTCGTTCCTGGTCCACAGTAACTTTATCAAGAAGTTCGGACAAATAGGAAGCGTAGGAAGTGAGAACGATGTCTTCGCGCACGCTGCGGAAAGAATCTGTTACATCTCCCTGGCTGAGTGTCCTCATTCCTTTACCTGGATAGTACACAAATGTTCCATAAACAAAGGGCTGCGAGATTGAACGCAGGCGGCTGCTTGGTTTCTTTGCCCCTTTGGCCATCATCGCCATCTTGCCGTGCTCTCTTGTATATACTGTTAACACTACGTTGGATTCCCCGTACGAAGCAGTCCGCAAAACGATGCCTTCTGTTTTCTGAATCATGCTGTTCCTCCGCTCACAGGCGTTTTCTTAATACTCGTCCTCGCGATATCCGTTCTCCCGAAGCAGATACGCACTGTTTCTCCAGTCTTTTTCCACCTTCACCCAAAGTTCCACGAATACCTTCGATCCAAGCATCGATTCAATATCTGCCCGGGCCCGCTGGCCGATTTCCTTGAGCATCGATCCCTGTTTGCCGATAATAATGCCTTTTTGGGTCGGGCGCTCAACGACAATGGTAGCCGCCACATATACGGCCCCATTTTCCCGCTCTTTCATTTCATCGATAACGACGGCGAGCGAATGCGGCACTTCCTCCCGGGTGAGCTGCAGAGCTTTTTCACGTATTAATTCACTTACAATAAACCGTTCCGGATGGTCGGTGACCTGATCTTCCGGATAAAACTGAGGGCCTTCCTCGAGGTATTTGGTAAGTTCTTCGAGAAGCGTCGTCACGTTATTGCCGTTCAAAGCAGAAACCGGCACTACCTCAGCAAAATCATACCGTTCGGAATAGCTTGCAATAACCTTGAGCAGTTCATCCGGATGGACTTTATCGATTTTATTTACGATTAAAAACACCGGTGTGTCTGTCCGCTTCAGTTTTTCGATAATATATTCTTCTCCGGGGCCGTAGGACTCGGACGCATCAATCAAATATAAAATAATATCGACGTCGTTCAGCGTCTGCAAAGCAGCACGAACCATAAAATCGCCCAGCTTGTGCTTCGGTTTATGAATGCCCGGAGTATCGATAAAAACAACCTGGGATTCTTCCGTCGTATAGACTCCCTGGATTTTATTTCTCGTGGTCTGTGCTTTGTCGCTCATGATCGCAATTTTTTGGCCAAGCACCTGATTCATTAATGTAGATTTTCCCGCATTGGGCCGCCCGATTAGAGCGGCAAATCCGGAACGATACGATTCACTCATTATTTTCCCTCTTCTTTCCTGCTTTCATACTATAAATCCTCCAGGCCGAATGCTCCCGGGAGCAGCTCTTCCATTGTTGTTACTTTCATGTCGCCCTGCAGGTTGCCTAAAACAATCCGGGCGTCCTTTGGCAGAAACTCAGAAAGCACTTGCCGGCAGGCGCCGCATGGGGCGACCGGCCCTTTTGTATCGGCAATGACAGCTATCATTTTTCCACTGCGCATGCCCGTGCGCAGTGCACTGAATACGGCTGTCCGTTCTGCACAGTTGCTTAACCCATATGACGAGTTCTCAATATTGCATCCTTCGAACCATTCGCCGTTTTCCCCTACGAAAACCGCTCCAACCGGGAACTTGGAATACGGGACATATGCTTGTTCTCTTGCCTGTTTAGCCCGTTCAAGCAGTTCGTTTTCTATAGCCAATGTTCTTCCCCCTTTGTCAGCTCAGCCATTCCCAAAGGAATGGCGCAAAAATCATCAATCCGATGGCAACAGCAAATACCGCGTAAATGAGCACCGCCCCGGCTGCAATATCTTTCACGTCTCCTGCGGTTTTATTCCATTCCGGAGAAATCAAATTCACCAGGCGCTCCAGTGCTGAATTAACCATTTCGAGGACGAGCATGCCAGCGATCGCTAGTAAGAGAACGGTCCACTGCCATAATACAATACCGCACAGCCAGCCCAGAAAGACAGCTGCTAGGCCAAAAAAGACATGGAAGCGCATATGACGCTCCTCCCGAAACGCCAGGCGAACGCCTTTTCCGGCAAACACAAATCCGTCTCTCCAGCGCTTGGGAAACAATTTATCGCGGTAGCCCATACGCTTCAAGAATCCTTTCCTGACGCGAAAACATTCTCTCTTCTTCCTCTTTTTCCATATGATCGTAACCAAGCAGATGCAGCAGGCCGTGAACAGCCAGAAACCCCAGTTCCCTTTCAAATGAGTGATCGTACTCTTCCGCCTGTTCCCGAGCCTTTGGGATGCTGATAATAATATCTCCAAGCAGGTTCGGGATGCCTTCGGCCTGCGGATGGATCTCGTCGTCATTCAATGCAAACGAAATCACGTCCGTCGGACGGTCAATTTCCCGGTATTCTCTGTTGACTGTTTGAATCATTTCATTGTCTACAAAGCTTACGGAAACTTCCGACCCGTCTACGACTCCTTCCTCTTCACATGCGAACTGCAGTATGTTCTGTACCAGCTCCCAGTGTTTTGACTCTACTCGCTCCGTCTCATCCACCATATCCACTTCAATACTCACACGTGTCCACCCCCGGCTAGTTGTTTGTTGGTTTGTCCGGCCGGTTCACCGTACGCTTTGGATCGCCTTCTTCCTGTTCATAGGCATCCAGAATCTGCTGCACTAGTGTATGCCGGACAACATCTGTCGCTTCGAGATAAACGAATCCGATATGATCAATGTTTCTTAAAATTCGGGCTGCAACCTTTAAACCAGACTGCTGTCCTTTTGGAAGATCAATCTGGGTGAGGTCTCCGTTGACAATCATTTTTGAACCAAAGCCCAGCCTTGTTAAAAACATCTTGATCTGCTCTTTCGTCGTATTTTGTGCTTCATCAAGAATAACGAAAGCATCATCAAGCGTCCGCCCTCTCATGTAAGCAAGCGGGGCTACTTCAATCGTACCCCGTTCCATGAGCCGCTGTGTATGCTCCGCCCCAAAAATATTATGCAGGGCATCATACAGCGGGCGCAGGTACGGATCCACTTTTTCTTTTAAATCTCCCGGAAGAAACCCAAGGCTTTCTCCGGCTTCCACCGCCGGCCGGGTTAACACAATTCGTTTCACCCGTCCTTCTTTTAAGGCATTGACCGCCATCACTACTGCCAAATAGGTTTTACCTGTCCCTGCCGGACCTACACCGAATATCATATCCTTACGGCGGATTTGATCGATATACTCCTTCTGTCCTAAGGTTTTAATCATGACTGGCTTGCCTTCAGCGTTTATAGCGATCTGTTCCTGAAATAAATCTTCAAGCTTTTCAAGCTTTCCTTCCTCGGCAAGCTGCGCTGCATAAACGACATCCCGTTCTGAAATCCGCACCCGTTTTTTCAAAAGTCTCGCTAATGCTTCAATCACTTCTTCCACCAGTGTCGCTTGTTTTTCATCGCCTTCCACGATCAGTGATCCACCGCGGGTAATTATTGAAACATCCAATTTTTCTTCAAGCCTTTCAATGTGCACGTCATTGGGGCCGAACAGCTGCTGGATGTCATTCATTTCATTCACTTGTAATTCTAGCGTTTTCTTTTCGGTCAATATAGCTCAGTCTCCTCGAATATATTATCATATCCTTGCTCTCATCAGTTTTTACGTTAGTATGCTAACTCTACTCTACCACCACGCTTTAGGTGTTGCAAAAATTAGCAGACATTTTACGTAATTGAAGCAAAAAAAGAGCCTGATCTGAAGACCAGGCTTACTCATTGCTGCTTTTTTTGGTGGAACGGTGCGGCGCGACTATCTCACGCGACATTGTTGATTGCCGCTGGTAAGGATAGCCGCTGCGTCTTGTAACCGGCGGACTGAGAACCTCCGCCCACACAAGTCCATTCGCTGCTTCTTTTTTGTTTATTGCATGCGGATTTCTCCGTCTTCCACCGATTTCTCCCTCTGACATGACGCTGCCATTTTCAGCAGATTGTCTTGAAGCACGCTCAAGACGTTGGCTTGCATTCTTTTTTTGCTGCTGCAGCTCTTCACGGCGTTTTTCGTATTCTTTTAAAGCTGAGCTTTTATTCTGAGGTTCATCTGCCTCTTCCTTGTACAGCTCTGCCTCTGCTTCCGGCACCCGGCGGGTGGGATGGCTGCCGGAACGTCCGGAAGGATCATTCTGAGGACGGTTCGGTGTGTTTTCTTTCCGGGCGTTTTCAAATTCCTCAAACAAGTCCTCAAGTTTTCCGAAAGCACCGCCCCGTTTCTTCGAATCGCTGCCACTGCCGTCCTGCTGGCTGCTGTCCCCCCGGCCCATAAACGTAATCAAACCGCCGAAGAGCAGCAGTAAAATCCACAGGTTATTAAACACTAGTTCAAATAGCTGCTCCATCGCTTTATTCACCTTCTTCTACGGGCAAAGTCCCTTAATTATCGGTGTGCGGACGGCTATACGGCCCGTTTTGATCGTCGTCTTTACCGGATTTACTGATGGATTCACGCATATCTGTATCAGACATTACATTTTGAATATTCATGTAATCCATAACACCAAGATTTCCGGAACGCAGTGCTTCCGCCATTGCCATTGGTACTTCTGCTTCGGATTCGGTAACTTTCGCGCGCATTTCTTCTACACGTGCTTTCATTTCCTGCTCTTGGGCTACAGCCATCGCACGGCGTTCTTCGGCTTTTGCCTGGGCGATGTTTTTATCTGCTTCCGCCTGGTCCGTCTGCAGTTCTGCGCCGATGTTCTTGCCGATATCAATATCGGCTATATCAATGGATAAAATCTCAAAAGCCGTACCTGAGTCCAAGCCTTTGGAAAGAACCGTCTGGGAAATGCTGTCCGGGTTTTCCAATACTTGCTTATGGTTTTGGGATGAACCGATCGTTGAAACAATGCCTTCGCCAACCCGGGCGATGACGGTATCTTCACCAGCGCCCCCCACGAGGCGGTCAATGTTTGCCCGTACGGTTATTCTTGCTTTTGCTTTCACTTCAATACCATCCATTGCAACACCGGCGATAAACGGTGTTTCAATAACTTTCGGGTTAACGCTCATCTGTACAGCTTCCAGTACGTCACGGCCGGCAAGGTCAATGGCGGCACAACGCTCAAATGTAAGTTCAATATTTGCACGCTGGGCAGCAATTAAGGCGTTGACCACCCGGTCCACGTTACCACCGGCCAGATAGTGGCCTTCAAGCTTGTTCAGTTCAATATCAAGTCCGGCTTTTTCCGCTTTAATCAACGGGTTTACTACTCTTGACGGAATAACCCTCCGGAGCCGCATACCGACCAGTTGGAAAATACCTACTTTCACCCCTGCTGCAAGCGCCGAAATCCAAAGCGCAACTGGTACAAAAGTAAATAGAATGACGAGTGCTATTAAAATAATAGCTAATACAACAACGAGACCTAAATCAATGCCCATGTTATGATTCCCTTCTTTCTTTGTTAGAGTATGGCTTTACTACAACACGCGTGCCTTCTACACGCACTACCTGCACATCGTCTCCGCGGTCAAGATAGCGGCCGTCTGAAACAACATCGATTTTTTCACCGTCAATATCTACCGCGCCGGTAGGATGCAGCGGGGTTAATGCTGTTCCTTTCCTGCCTAATAAATCTTTTCTACCTTCACTCGACACGTATCCTTCCTTCGAAGAGAAAGTATCCTGCAGGACTAGCTTTTTCATCGGCCCCCGTTTTCCAAAGCCAACCACCATGACTACTGCTGCAATGATAGCCGCTACGGCTGCCAGCGCAACGGAAATTGCCATGACCGAAACAGAAAACGAGGACATAAATAAGCTGCCGACAACTGCCCCTATACCTAATATACCAAAAATTCCAAAACCAGGAACAAAGAATTCTACCAGCAGTAATATTAAGCCGACGCCAAACAGAAGCAGCCCTTCGAAGCCAGCAAACCCGGCAATCATATGACCAAAAAAGAAAAGTCCTAAAGACGCAAGGCCGATGCCTCCAAAAATGCCAAAGCCCGGCGAAAACACTTCAAGTATTAACCCGATCATGCCGACGCTCAGTAAAATCGGGATTACATAGGGACTGGTCACCCATCTGGCTATCTGCTCGGCTGCACTGATGTCTGCTTCTTCTACTGCCGCGTCTCCCAGGTTCATCTGGCTGAGAAGATCCTCTCTGCTGTCAGCAATGTATTCTGCATAACCTACTTCCTCAGAAGCTGCCTCCGAGGCTGTAAGCGTTAACAGCTCACTTTCACCGGCACGGTAATCAGGCAGATCCACTCCAGGATCGGCCATGGCTTCTGCATACACCGGATCTCTGTCATTTGATTCAGCAGCATTGACCATATTGGATACCCAGGCTGATTGAGCCTTATCAGATGCTGCGTTACCTGAGCCGTCAATAACCTGGGCTGCTCCCATTTCCGTGTCAGGTGCCATCGCAATTTCGTCAGCACTCAGAGCCAGAAATGCCCCTGCTGACATCGCCTGTTTCGTTACGTATGCTGTCGTTGGAATAGACGTTTCATTAATAATTGAAGCAATCTCTCCTGCGGCATCTACCGCACCACCAGGAGTGTCAAGCTCAAAAATAATCCGGTCGGCTTCCGCTTCTTCTGCTTCCTCTACCGATCGTTCCAAAAATGCAGCCATTCCCTGCTCCACGGTCTGCTCAACCGGAATAACGTACACTGTCTGATTTTCACCAGCTCCCTGTACAGAAGCTGGAAGCCACGCGGCCATCGTAAAAAGAATCGCAAGAAAGACAGCCAGCCATCTGCTTTTTCTCTGCTCCACCATTATCCCTCCTCCCGTTCAATAGTTATATGTCTATATTCTTATGTACGAGGATAAAGATAAAAGCGTTTCAATTTTTTCCCGTTTATTTCAGTAGTAAGAGCGGCATAAGTTTAAAAAAAGAGACCGAACCGGCACTAAACCCTGATTCGATCTCTAGATTTCTTATTATCAAGAAGACAGATGCTTTTTCACTAATTGATTTACCTGAGAACCATCTGCTTTTCCGCTAATTTTAGGCATCACTGCAGACATCACTATTCCCATATCTTTCATCGAAGAAGCATTCTGCTCTTGAATGGTTTCTTTTACAATCGATTCCAGTTCTTCATTCGATAAAGGAGCAGGAAGATATTCAGATATGACGTTCATTTCGAACCTGGTCTGTTCTGCTAAATCTTCCCGTCCTGCGTTTTCAAACTCATGGAGGGAATCTTTTCTTTGTTTCATTTCACGGTTTAACACCGCTGTTGCTTCACTTTCATCAAGCTCTTTATTGAGCTTGATGGCTTCATTCTGCATCGAAGCCCTCAGGCCTCTGATAACATTCAAACGCTGTTTTTCCTTGTTTTTCATTGCTGATTTCATGTCACTGCTTAAACGATCCATGAGTTCCAAGGATGCAGCACCTTCTTTACTTAAAACTTACGTTTTCTAGCTTCTTCGCTTTTCTTCTTACGACGAACACTAGGTTTTTCGTAGTGTTTGCGTTTTTTCACTTCAGCCATTGTTCCTTCTTTGGAAAGGCTACGCTTAAAACGGCGAAGAGCGGCATCAATATCTTCATTCTTTTTCTTTCTTGTCTCTGCCATGTGATTCCCTCCCTCCGAACAACCAATCTAACCAATACATGAATAAAGAAGTTTACTCAAATACTAGCCATTTGGTAAATAGTATAAAGCATCTATGCCAAAAAATCAACGAGCAGGAAAGTTCAGATTGTTAGTAGTTTTCGCTTGAGGTTTCGCCTTGCAGAATTTTCACACCGGAACTTGCACCGAGCCGGGAAGCTCCGGCCTCAATTAATGCAAGAGCGGTCTGCCGGTCTTTGACCCCGCCACTTGCTTTCACTCCGGCGCGGTCGCCCACCGCTTCTTTCATCAGCCGCACATCTTCAATTGTTGCTCCGCCTCCATTAAATCCAGTGGAGGTCTTTACAAAATCTGCGCCGGCTTCTACGGCAAGACTGCAGGCCGTTTTCTTTTCATCATCCGTCAGCAGCGCTGTTTCGATGATGACTTTCACCAGTGCTTCCTTATTAGCAGCCTGTACTACTGCTTCAATATCTGCGCGGACCAGGGCGTCTTCCCCGCTCTTTAGCGCGCCTATATTAATAACCATATCAACTTCCTTTGCTCCATTAGCAAGGGCATTTTTTACTTCAAACGCTTTTGTTTCCGGATTCGTAGCACCGAGCGGAAAGCCAATTACCGTGCAAACGAGCACATCGGAGCCTTCTAGTTCCTTAGCCGCTAACGGGACCATTGCCGGATTAATGCACACAGATTTGAAATGATTATCTTTCGCTTCGGTGGCGATACGTTTAATGTCTTCAAATGTTGTTTCCGGCTTCAGCAGCGTATGATCGATATATTGCGCGAGATCTGCCATGCTTTCTCCTCCAGTTCAACTATTATAGTTATACAAGCGTTGCCGCGTCAGGGTCGAGCACGCGGACAAATTCCCCTTCATTCAACGGGTAGCCGGCGTCCGTAATTTTCACACGTACAATCTCACCGCGCCATTCCGGTTTCGCAGGGAAACGGACTTTTATATAATTTGTCGAATAGCCGACAAAGTATCCTGGTTTTTCCTTATCTTCCTCTTCCGGGATTACTTCCACGACTTCATTTTCGAAACGCGAAGCATATTCTTTGGCCAATTGGTTGGAAAGTTCAATCAGACGGTGCACCCGATCATTTTTTTCTTCCTCCTCAACTTGGTCATTCATTTTAGCAGCAGGCGTACCCGTGCGCTTCGAATACGGAAACACGTGCAGCTCTGAGAAACGCTGGTCCCGGATAAAGTCGTACGTCTGCTGAAATTCTTCTTTTGTTTCTCCTGGGAAACCTACGATCACGTCTGTGGTGATAGCACATTCCGGCAGGGCTTCGCGCAGTTTTTCGAGGCGGTCTGCATAAAACTCCACGCTGTATTTTCTTCTCATTCGTTTAAGCACGGTGTTCGAGCCGGCTTGAAGCGGCACGTGCAGATGATTTACTACTTTGTTGGAGTTGCGGAGCACATCAATTACTTCATCGGTGATCTGACTTGCTTCGATGGAGGAAATCCGGATTCGTTTTAGACCCTCGATTGTTTCAAGGTCCCGCAGAAGCCCAGCAAGGTTGTAGTCCTTCAGGTCTTCCCCGTATCCGCCTGTATGGATACCTGTAAGCACTAATTCTTTGTAGCCTTTATCAACTAACTGATGGGCTTGATGCATGACATCTTCCGGATTTCTCGAACGAAGAAGGCCGCGGGCCCATGGAATAATACAGAAGGTACAGAAATTATTGCATCCTTCCTGAATTTTAAGCGATGCTCTCGTACGATCGGTAAATTCCGGCACATCAAGCTCTTCATACACCCGGTTTTTCATAATGTTGCTTACACCGTTAATCGGTTCCCGGGATACCGTGTACTCTTCAATATAGTCGAGCATTTTTTTGCGGTCCTGCGTGCCTACGACAATGTCGACGCCGGGAATATCCATGATCTCTCCCGGGGACGTCTGGGCATAACAGCCGGTAACGCAAATAATAGCTTCCGGATTTTTGCGCACTGCGCGCCGGATAACCTGGCGGCTTTTTTTGTCTCCGGTGTTGGTCACCGTACAGGTGTTGATGACATAGACATCTGCGGTTTGATCAAATTCCTTTTTTTCGTAGCCGTTATTTTTAAACAGCTGCCATATGGCTTCCGTTTCGTAGTGATTTACTTTACAGCCAAGAGTATGAAACGCCACTGATCTCATTGTATGTTCCCCTCCTGAATTTCATAATAATATGTCACTGCCCCGAGAAGCAGCAAAGAAGCAGTTTCGCTGCGGACAATTCTTTTTCCGAGCGACGTCATAGGAATTTCGTTTTCTTCAAGCAGAGAAAGCTCATTACTGGAAAAACCGCCCTCCGGCCCGATGAAAGCGAGCAGCGTTTCAGGCTTCCGGCTGAATACGGCTGGAAGCTGTGCAGGCCTGCCTGCCCTGGCCTCTGCTTCCGATAAAACGATTCTGCTCTCCATAGAAGACGTATTTTCTACAACCTTCCGTACAGAAGCAAAATAAGCAACTTCCGGTATATACATCCGCTCTGACTGCTCTGCTGCTTCTTTAGCAATTCGGTTTAAACGATCAATTTTCTTTTGCCGTTTATTCGCATCCCATTTTACCACAGAATGCTCCGCTTCATAAAAATAAATCGCCGCGGCTCCCAATTCCGTTGCTTTTTGTACAACGGTGTCCATCTTTTCTCCCTTAATCAGAGCCTGGGCTGCGATGACATTTACAGGAAGTTCTGCACCGGCTGTCCATTCGCTGACTATTTTTGCACGAACACTCTTTTCTTCAACGCTTTCGATTTCACTCACAAAAGCATGTCCCTGGTTGTCTTTGCATACAATTTCTTCTCCCGGGCCCATACGCATAACACGGGCAATGTGCTTTGCATCATTACCCGTGATTTGTATATATTCATGCTGTATGGAGGAGGGGTCCACAAAATAATGCTGCATATTCCTCTCCTTTATAACGCCTGCGGACGGCGGGCGATAATGCACAGCCAGTCTTCGACTGCCCGCACATCCTCAATAACGAAACCCGCTTCCGTCAGAGCCTGCTCAACATCTGTACGTTTGCTTTCAATGATGCCTGAAGTAATAAACACACCATCCGGTTGAAGAGAGCTGAACGCATCTTCCGCGAGGCGGATAATAATTGGCGCTAAAATATTAGCTACAATGATATCTGCCTGCATTGATTGGTATTCCAGCAGATCCGATTGAGCCACAGTGATCTTTTCTGCCATACCGTTACGGCTAATATTTTCTTTCGCACTTCTGACAGCCACTTCATCGAGATCGAGCGCAAGAATCTCTCCCGCTTCAAACAAGGAGGCTCCTATAGCAAGCACGCCGGAACCGGTCCCTACATCCAGCACCGCATCTCCCGGACGTGTATACTCTTCAAGAGCCTGCATGCTGAGTACGGTTGTCGGATGGGTGCCGGTACCAAATGCCATGCCCGGATCAAGCGTAATGATTTTTTCACTGCTCTTTTTTTCGTACTCTTCCCAGGAAGGCACAATAGTGATTTTATTCGTGATCTGGACAGGCTTGTAATATTTTTTCCACGCCTCTGCCCAGTCCTCCTCGGCAATCTCTTTGAGCACCACCTGGTTTCGTCCTAAATCAATATCGTAAAGGAGCAGTTCGTTAATGGATTGCTTGATTTCCTCCACAGTATCGGTGACGTAGCTTGTCATTGGAAGGTAGGCCTTCACGAGCGTGCCTTCATCCGGATAATTATCTTCAGAAAGCATAAACCATTCATCTTCCGCCTCTTCCCATTCACGCTCCAGGTCGGCCGAATCTTCAATCACCACTCCGCTCGCTCCTGCTTCCTGAAGCACAAATGAAACAGGGTCAATTGCTTCCTGGGTGGTGTGGACAGAAATTTCAATCCAATTCATAAGCCTGCTCCTCTCTTTTACTCTCCACGAAAAGCCCGTTTCACGCGGTCAAAGAAATTTCCGTGCTGTTCATCGGTCTCTTCATCGCCGCTGATTTCTGCAAATTCCCGCAGCAGCTCTTTCTGGCGGTCCGTTAATTTTTTCGGTGTCACTACCTGGACTTTGACATGCTGGTCGCCCTGCCCGCGGCCGTGTACATTACTAATACCTTTATTACGGAGGCGGAATTTCGTGCCGGACTGTGTACCTGCCGGTATTTTCAGTTTCACTTTCCCGCGCAGTGTCGGCACTTCAATTTCATCACCAAGCGTTACCTGAACAAATGTAAGCGGCATTTCACAGTAGACGTCGTCTCCGTCACGTTCAAAGAACTCATGCGGTTGTACGTTGAATACAACAAACAGGTCGCCTGGCGGTCCGCCGTTTGCACCAGGCTCGCCCTGTCCGCTCACGCGGATCTGCTGGCCGTGGTCGACGCCCTCCGGAATGTGAATATTAATCTTTTTGTTCCGGCGGATGCGTCCGTTTCCATTACACGTAGGACATTTTTCCTCCACTTCGACGCCGGAGCCGCTGCAACGGTCACATACGCGCCGGTTCACGACACGTCCAAACGGCGTATTCTGTTCTACGTTCATCTGGCCTTGGCCACCGCACTGGCGACATGTTCTTTTTTCAGTTCCCGGCTTCGCGCCGTCGCCGCCACACGTTTCACAGTTTTCTTCTTTTGGAATTTCAATTTCTGTGTCCTTGCCGAAAGCTGCTTCTTTAAAGGTGAGCGTCATTGTATACTGCAGATCCGCGCCCTGTCTCGGAGCATTTGGATCTCTGGAAGCACCGCCGCCGAAAAACATATCGAAAATATCGCCGAAGCCGCCGCCAAAACCGCCAGCTCCACCACCGCCGCCAAAGCCCTGATTAGGATCTTCATGGCCGAAACGATCGTAATTTGAACGCTTCTGTGGATCGCTTAATGTATCGTAGGCGTCTTTGATTTCAATAAATTTTTCTTCGGCGTCGTCTTCTTTGTTGACGTCCGGGTGATACTGGCGCGCCAGTTTTCTATATGCTTTTTTTATTTCCTGCTCATCTGCGTCTTTGCTGACGCCAAGCACGTCATAATAATCGCGTTTACTCATCGTTCATCTTCACTCCTCGCTCTTGTCCATACGTGTTATCTTATCATTCTACAAGAAGACGCTTCAATCTGAAAAACATATTCTTTACAGAAAGAAGGGGCTATCCCCTTGAATAGAAGCAGTCAAGTGACCACTATTCGGGACAGCCCCATTCATCAGCGCTACAGATCGTTAGCTGTTTTTGTTGTTGTCATTGTCATCATTAACGTCTTCGTACTCAGCGTCTACAGTGTCTTCACTGCTTTCGCCGCCGGCTTCGCCCTGCTCCTGCTGAGCCTGTTGCGCTGCCTGCTCGTACATTTTGGTTGTGAGCTGCTGAACGATTTCCTGAAGCTCGTCTTTCGCTGTGCGAATAGCTTCAATATCTTCGCCTTCAAGCGCCGTTTTTACTTTTTCTTTTGCGTCTTCTGCCTGTTGTTTTTCTTCCTCTGTTACGTTTTCACCGAGATCGCTCAATGTTTTTTCGGTAGTGAAGACGAGCTGGTCCGCTTCGTTGCGTACTTCTACTTCTTCTTTACGCTTTTTGTCTTCTTCCGCGTTTTCTTCAGCATCTTTTACCATTTGTTCAATTTCTTCTTCAGAGAGGCCGGAAGAAGAAGTGATGGTAATGGACTGCTCTTTGTTTGTGCCAAGATCTTTCGCACGCACATTCACAATACCGTTGGCGTCAATATCAAAAGTAACTTCGATTTGAGGCACACCGCGCGGAGCCGGTGGAATATCCGTCAACTGGAACCGGCCAAGTGTTTTATTGTCCGCAGCCATTTCACGCTCACCCTGAAGCACATGAATATCCACGGAAGGCTGGTTATCTGCCGCTGTGGAGAACGTTTGGGACTTACTTGTCGGGATCGTAGTGTTCCGATCGATTAGTTTCGTCGTCACTCCGCCCATTGTTTCGATACCAAGCGAAAGCGGTGTAACGTCGAGAAGCACAACGTCTTTTACGTCACCAGTGAGGACGCCTGCCTGCACGGCAGCACCTACGGCTACCACTTCATCCGGGTTAACCCCTTTGTGTGGTTCTTTACCGGTTAAGTTTTTAATTCCTTCCTGTACAGCTGGAATACGGGTGGAACCACCAACAAGGATGACTTTATCCACTTCGGAAGCACTGAGACCGGCGTCTTTCATTGCCTGTCTTGTAGGTCCCATTGTGCGTTCAACCAGCTTCGAGGAAAGCTCATCAAACTTGGCGCGTGTCAGTGTAAGCTCGAGGTGCTTCGGCCCGCTTTGATCTGCTGTAATAAACGGCAGGGAAATTTGGGTCTGCGTAACGCCGGAAAGATCTTTCTTCGCTTTTTCAGCTGCATCTTTTAAACGTTGGACAGCCATTTTATCCTGGGAAAGGTCAATGCCATTTTCTTTACGGAATTCATCCACCAAATGATCGATAATTACCTGGTCAAAGTCATCGCCGCCAAGCTTATTGTCGCCGGACGTGGAACGCACTTCGAAAAAGCCTTCGCCAAGCTCAAGAATGGAAACGTCAAATGTACCGCCGCCAAGGTCAAACACGAGAATCGTCTGATCCTCTTCTTTTTCCAGCCCGTATGCAAGCGCTGCTGCTGTCGGCTCGTTGACAATCCGGTCTACTTCAAGACCTGCAACGCGGCCGGCGTCTTTTGTAGCCTGACGCTGGGAGTCGTTAAAGTAAGCCGGCACTGTAATAACCGCGTTTGTAACAGTTTCGCCAAGATAGCTTTCAGCATCAGACTTCAATTTTTGAAGAATAATCGCAGAAACTTCCTGCGGATTGTATTCTTTGCCTTCGATTTCCACCTTATAATCTGTGCCCATGTGACGCTTGATGGAACTGATCGTGTTAGGGTTTGTGATGGACTGGCGCTTTGCCACTTCCCCAACCTGACGTTCTCCGTCTTTGAACGCTACAACTGAAGGAGTTGTGCGGTTGCCTTCCGGATTCGGAATAACCTGTGCTTCGCCGCCTTCCATAACGGCTACGCAGGAGTTTGTTGTACCTAAGTCAATGCCAATTGTTCTACTCATTTTTCTTCCTCCTATACAGTACTCTATATATGAATTATTAGTTGTTCACTTTTACCATTGAAGGGCGCAGTACACGATCTTTCAGTCTGTATCCCTTCTGCATTTCTTCCACAATCTGATTGGACTCAAACCCTTCTTCGTCAGCCTGCATGACAGCCTGGTGAATGGTTGGGTCAAAGTATTCGCCCTGTGCCGGGATTTCTTCTACTCCCTGCTGTTCAAGCGCGGTCCGGAATTGATTGTAAACCATAGCCATGCCGTCAATAAATGACTGGGCACTTTCATTATCCGGCTGGGTCTGCATCGCTCTTTCGAAGTTATCCATTACCGGCAGAAGCTCCTCTGCAAGAGGCTGAACCCGGTATTTGGCGTCCTCTTCTTTTTCCGCTTTTGCTCTGCGGCGCACGTTTTCTAGATCGGCCTGCGCGCGAAGAGCACGGTTTTTCCATTCCTCTACTTCTTTTTCGAGTTCCGCTTCACGCGACCCTGTTTCTTCTTCCAGTTCATCTTCCTCAACATCTTCAGGTTCGATGATTTCAACATCTTCTTCTGTTACTTCTTCATTCGGTGTTTCTTGTTCATTTTTTTCTTGTTCCTGCTGTTTGTTCTTTTCGCTCACCTGCGCCACCTCCATAAATGCTGTTGCTATCGTTCAGAGCTACATTTTATCCGGCTCTTTATTAAGTTCATCAACCAATAACAAATACTATCATTAAGAGTCTCTCCGGTACAAGTCATCCAACACATTTGACAGTCCGTAGGAAAGATGGTTGATAAGGGTTATGACTTTTTGGTATTCCATCCTTGTCGGCCCTACAATGCCAATGGTTCCGACCGGCTTCCCAGCAAGAGAATAGGTGGCAGAAATAATACTGCAGTGTTCAAACGCTTCATTCGTATTTTCCTGGCCGATCCTAATTGTCATTCCATTCATGGTTGGCTTTAAGAGCTCATGGATCAAATGCTCTTCCTCCATTAATTCAAGCAGCGCCCGCACACGGTCCACGTCTTTAAATTCCGGCTGGTTAAGCAGGTTGGTCTTTCCTCCGTAAAAGATTTTTTCATGCCTTGACTTGCGCAGAGCTTCTTCTGTAAATGAAAGAGCTGCTTCATAGTTAAGCACATACTTTTTCAGAAGGTCCCTTACTTCAGAGAACAACGCCCGCTGCAGCTGATAAAGCGGAATGCCCCGCAGGCGTTCGTTTAAAATATTCGTAATTTGTTCGAGCTCTCCTGCTTCGAGAGAGGGGGGAAGAGCTACCGTGTGGTTTTCCACATAGCCTGTATCCGTTACAATGACAGCAACAGCAGCTGCTTTTCCGATCGGAACAATCTGAATCTGCCTGAGCCTGGATTCAAACATCTCCGGGCCAAGCACAATAGAGGCATAGCTTGTCAGCTCAGACAATATCCCCGCTGTTTCCTTCACTGCTTCTTCAGCTTCGAGTATTTTGCCAGCAAAAAGTGATTGAATATTGTTCATTTCAGGCTCACTGAACCGGTACGGAAGCAGCAGACGGTCCACGTAGAGCCGGTAAGCTTTTTGGGAAGGAATGCGTCCGGATGAGCTGTGGGTTTTTTCTAAAAAACCGAGCTCCTCCAAATCCGCCATATCGTTACGGATAGTGGCCGGACTGAACGTAATGCTGTTTTTTTTGGAGATGCTTCTTGAACCCACAGGCTCAGCCGATTGAATATAATCTTCAATGATCGATTGCAAAATGAGTAATTGTCGATCGGTAAGCATTACACATTCTCCTCTGTTAGCACTCGTTTTACCCGAGTGCTAAATCTATTTTATAAGCTATCAAAGGATTTTTGCTTTGTCAATTATTTTCGGGCTCCTCGTCCAACAAAAATAACGTAAACACTTCATTGCCGAGCAGTTTTCCTTCTTCCGTTAAAAACAGATAGCCGTCTGCTTCTGCCAGCCATCCTTTCTGCTTTGCTTCCTGAATGCTTTCCGGATATATATCTTCGACTGTGCAGCCGTATTTCTGATAAAAACGTTCCGTAGACACACCCTCGTATAGACGAAGCCCGAGAAACATTTCTTCTTCGATCTGCTCTTTTCTCGTCACTGGATGCGTTGACTGGACTGGATTGCCTTTTTCCTGAACTGCCTGGATATAGTGGTTCAGCGGTTTAACGTTAGCATAGCGCACGCCATTAATATATCCATGAGCCCCGGCCCCAGCCCCAATGTACTCTTCATTCTGCCAGTATATCCGGTTGTGGCGGCTGCTGTGCCCCGCACGCGCAAAATTGCTGATTTCATAAGCCTGCAGCCCATAATTTTCAAGGCGAGCCACGAGCAGTTCATACATGTCCGCTTCCTCTTCTTCCGGAAGCGGTGCGATCTTCCCTTCCCTCCACCAGTTATAAAACCGGGTCTGCTTTTCAATTTTCAGAGAGTAAGCCGATACGTGCGGGGGGGCAAGCGCCATCGCTTCATCAAGCGTTTCTTCCCAGTCCTTCATTGTCTGTCCCGGCAGCCCGAACATTAAATCAATAGAAATGTTATCAAATCCGGACTTTCTGGCGGCCTGGACCGTTTCTTTCGCTTCTTCCGCTGAATGCCCCCGGCCAATCTTGTTTAGCTGGGTGTCATGGAACGTCTGGACACCAATGCTCAACCGGTCGACTTTACCTGCCTTTAGCAGTGACAGCTTCTCTTCCCCAACATCTCCTGGATTCACTTCCACCGTGTACTCTTTCAACTGGGACACCGGAACGTGCCGGCTCACGATCTGCATCAGCTTCTCCACCTGTTCGACTGAAAGTGCAGTCGGTGTACCCCCGCCGATATAGACCGTCTGCAGCTGATCCATCTTATAAGAAGCAAGCTCCTGGTCCAGCGCTTCTAAATATTTATCCACCGGCTGATTGTTAATGAGAAATTTATTAAAATCACAGTAATAACAAATGTATTCGCAAAAAGGGATGTGGACGTACAATCCTTTGGCCACGTTTTTCTCTCCTTATTTATAGAAAAAGCAAAGGCCGCCCGGAAGGCAGCCGCTTTGCTTAGTCTTTATCCATCTTTAATACAGACATAAATGCTTCCTGCGGAACATCTACTTTTCCAACGCTTTTCATGCGTTTTTTACCTTCCTTCTGCTTTTCAAGCAGTTTGCGCTTCCGCGTAATGTCGCCGCCATAACATTTCGACAAAACGTTTTTCCTCATGGCTTTGATCGTTGAACGGGCAATGACGCTTTTTCCAATCGTCGCCTGCACCGGCACTTCAAACTGTTGGCGCGGAATTAAATCCTTTAATTTTTCAACGATAGCTTTTCCGCGTTCGTAGGCTGCCTCCCGGTGAACAATAACAGACAGTGCATCGACATTTTCGCCGTTTAACAATATATCCATTTTCACGAGATTGCTCTCTTTAAAGCCGATAAATTCATAATCAAACGAAGCATATCCTTTCGTCTGCGATTTCAGCTGATCGAAAAAATCATAAACAATTTCGGTTAACGGAAGATCGTAAACGATATTTACACGCGTATCATCCATATACTGCATATCTTTAAATTCTCCGCGTTTGGCCTGGCAAAGCTCCATGACGGCGCCCACGTAATCATTTGGCACCATGACAGTCGCTTTCACAAACGGTTCTTCCACCCATTCCACCTGCTGGGCGTCGGGCATATTGGAAGGATTGTCAATTTCCTTCATTTCCCCGTCCACCATCTGCACGTGATAAATGACGCTCGGGGCGGTAGTAATCAGTTCAATATTATATTCGCGCTCGATGCGCTCCTGAATAATTTCCATGTGCAGCAGGCCAAGAAACCCGCAGCGGAAACCGAATCCTAGCGCCTGGGACGTTTCTGCTTCAAACTGCAGCGAGCTGTCGTTAAGCTCGAGCCGTTCGAGCGCGTCCCGGAGGGCGTTATATTTGCTTGCATCTGTCGGAAACAGGCCGCAGAAAACCATCGGATTCATGCGTTTGTATCCCGGAAGAGGTTCTGCAGCCGGGTTGTGGGCGTTTGTAATTGTATCGCCCACCCTCGAATCACCGACGTTTTTGATGCCGGCAATCAAAAATCCAACGTCTCCCACTGTCAGTTCATCGCAGGATACAGGTTTAGGATTAAAAACCCCGACATCCGAAACTTCGAATTCTTTTCCCGTCTGCATCATCCGGATTTTTTCCCCAGGCTTGACCGTTCCTTCTTTAATCCGGATATAGGCAATAACCCCGCGATACGTATCATAGACGGAGTCAAAAATCATACCCTGCAGCGGAGCCGAGGGGTCTCCCTGCGGAGGCGGGACTTTTTCCACGATCTGCTTTAAAATTTCTTCTGTTCCGAGTCCATCCTTTGCCGAGGCAAGCACTGCCTCCGAAGCGTCCAGGCCGATAACGTCTTCCACTTCCTGTTTCACCCGGTCAGGTTCGGCGCTCGGCAGGTCCACTTTATTGATAACAGGCAGAATTTCCAGATCGTTATCGAGGGCCAGGTACACGTTGGCAAGCGTCTGGGCTTCAATGCCCTGGGCGGCGTCTACTATTAAAAGAGCCCCTTCACAGGCTGCCAGGCTCCGCGACACTTCATAGGAAAAGTCGACGTGTCCCGGCGTATCGATAAGGTGAAAAATGTATTCCACTCCATCTGTATGTGTATATTTCAGCTGTACAGAATTAAGTTTAATCGTAATACCGCGTTCTCTTTCTAAATCCATCGCATCCAGCATCTGGGCCTTCATTTCACGCTGGGTCAACGCGCTGGTCGATTCTAAAATCCGGTCAGCAAGCGTCGATTTCCCGTGATCAATATGGGCGATGATCGAAAAGTTACGAATGCGCTTCTGGCGCTCAAGTTTTTCATGCTCTTTCATTGATTCGATCACTCCTGTTATTACTACTTTGCCGTGCGTTCCGTTCGCAGAGACTAACGTCTATTATAGCAATGCCCCGCCTTTCCTTCAACGTTCGCGTTCACTTCGCTTTAATTCTGAAAATTTCCTCCATTTAACTCTTTGCTGCTGAATCTTGCGCTTAGTCGTGATTTTTGATAGAATCCTTTTGTGCTGATAAAAGAAATGACCGGTAACTAAAGGAGGTGACCACCATGGCAAATATTAAATCCGCAAAAAAGCGCGTGATTATTAACGAAAATCAACGTGTGAAGCAGCAGGCTTTCCGTTCTTCCATGCGTTCGGCTATTAAAGAATTCGACAAAAACATCGATGCAAACAACATTGATGCTGCGAAGAATTCTTACGCGCTCGCGATGAAGAAAGTAGACAAAGCAGCGAGCAAAAACATGATTCACAAAAACGCGGCCAACCGCGCTAAATCCAGAATGCACAAGCGCCTAAGCGCAGTAGCACAATAAGGATAAAACGACTCGGGCCCGAGTCGTTTTTTTATTGTCCAATTTTCTGCCCTGAAACAAGCTTCATAAAACAGAGTTCCAGTGCGAGCTGCTTATCCATTTTTCCTGCTTTCATCTGGTAATCTGTGGCACTCAGCAGCTTCATGGCCTCCTGAAGGTACGCGTGGGAAAATGCTGCCGCCGGCTTTTCAGCCAGCTGCACCGCGTACGGATGGATTTTAATCGACCCAGCCATGCGTTTTCGCGAATAGCCCTGCTGCTTCAGGTTTTTTACGTGATAAATGATACGGATCTGCCTGGCAAGCAGCGCCAGAATTTTAATCGGCTCTTCTCCCTGCTTGAGCAGGTCGTAATATATACGCAGCATTGTTTTTGCCTGGCCCTTGACTACAGCATCCACCAGTTCAAACACATTGTCCTCAAGCGATCGCGGAACCAATTTATCTACTGTCTCCATCGTTACTTCCCCGCTGCCGGTATAGAGCTGCAGCTTTTTCGCCTCTTCGGCAAGCATCAAAAGGTCTTTGCCGGCAAGAGCAATGAAACGGTCCATAACTTCCCGGCTCATCACAAGCTGGTGGGCCTGGTTAAACTGCTGCATCCATTTTTTCATTGTCTCTTCGCCGGCGGCTGCTGCTTCGAGCACCACCGCCTGTTTTTTTATTTCTTTAACTACTTTCTTTCTGGCGTCAAGCTTTTCATAGGGCGCGGACAGTATTAACACGGTAGTCGGGTTTGGCTGCCTAGCATAGGTCTCAAGCGCTTCGATTTTATGCTCTACCTTCTCTTTTTCTCTTGCCCCCGTTAAAAAATAACAGTTTTTCAGCACAATCACTCTCCGCTCCCCGAAAAAAGGGAGGGTTTCCGCCTCTTCTACAGCAATTTCGATTGGCGTTTCACGCATATCAAACGTGGACAGGTTAAATTCTTTCTCTCCTTCTGCCAGCGCTTTACCGATAATTTTCTGCTGAATATCCTGAATCATATAGCTTTCTTCGCCCTGCAAAAGGTAAAACGGCTGCACTTCCTCCTGCTGTACCTTTTTTTCCATCGTTATATAATCCATCTGCTCACACTTTCCGAACGTATTCTTTTTCTATTTTATCGTATTTTCTTTTTCTTTCCTATGAGAAACTCTGAGTTACTTGCACGCCGGAAGCATTTCTTTACGCACCGTATGTATGCCTGGCTCTTCCCTGGGGAAAACAGTAAACTGGATGGCTCCTTGAAGATCAGTACGCCATATATTTATCCCTGCCCTTTCAAGTATCTCGAGCGGCTCAGGATGCGGGTGTCCAAAACGGTTGCAGTAGCCAGCCGATATGACCGCGTGCTCCGGCTCCAACGCTTCCACAAAATCCCGGGACGTGGAGGTGCTGCTGCCATGATGGCCAGTTTTTAAAATATCAGCCCGGAGGCCGGGATAATTCTGTATCATCCGTTTTTCCTGTTCGGCGGAAACGTCTCCTGTCAACAGCCACCTTTTTTCGCCAAGCTCAAAATACAACACCACAGAACGGTCGTTTTTGTCTTTCCATTCCCCGCGGGGATGCAACACATAGAAGGACGTGCCTCCGATCTGGTACGTTTCCCCGCCTTCAACCAGCCTGATGTCAGTATGCTCGTCAAATTCTGCTAAAAGCTCCAGCTCTTCAGGTTCGTAGTGAGTGCTTCTGCCATACCATAGTTCCCCCGTCGGCACATGCTCCATCAAATATTTCAGGCCGTTCACATGGTCAGCATCCCCGTGCGTTGCTACTACTGTATCCAAATGCCGGATACCCCGGTATTTTAGATATTCAGCGACGACTGCTTCACCAGGGTCAAATGGCTTTTCCTGCTGCTCCCACTCCACCTCATTAAAACTAACCCGGCCGCCTCCATCAACCACAACCACTCCGCGCCGGTAGGGAAGCTCTATAACTGTGCTGTCTCCCTGTCCGACATCAAGATAAGTCACTGTCCCCCGGCTCTCTGTATAAGGAGCCACCCACTGCCAGCCAACAGCGGCAAGCATGGCTGCTGCTGACAGATATAGTGCTTGTCTTCGCATCCCCCTATTCCAAGCAGCTACAAACACTGTGCAGCCTGCTGCATATACGATAGTAAAAACAGCTCCCGGTTTTCCTAGAAGTACTGTAGACCAAGACATGCCGGACAAATAAATAAAAAGGGCGTGCATCCATTCGATACCTGAGAACATTATGGAAAATACTTCAGGAGGAGAGGCAAGGAAAAACGAGAGAAGATAATTTAAAAATAAAAATGGGAGAACAAGAAGTAGAAGAACCGGGGTGAATAGAAAATTAATCATTACATTCCAGAGGGAGAATTGGTAAAAGTTCCATAATACAATCGGGAGAGAAACAAGCATTGAAGAACCAGCGACCCATGCCATATTCGTCCACTTGCCCATGGCCGCCATCTTTTTCCGGCATAAAAGTAGATGCCCGCTCAATAAAAAGGAAAGCTGAAACCCAATATGAAAAAGATAGCCTGGGTTAAAGAAAAGCATAGCTCCCATGACAGCCAGAAGAATCACCGCCGGATCCAAACGCTGACCGGGCGGCCCCCATTTCTGCCAGGCAATGAAAATCCCCGCAGCAATCGATGCACGAAGCACTGATGGAGCCCCTCCGGTCAAAACAGCGTACACAGGCAGAAGGCAAAGTACAATAGTATAGGAACGTTCCTTTGTCATGCCAATTCGTTTCAAAAGAAAAAATGCAGCCCCGCTTACGATAGCGACGTGCATGCCGGACACTACAAGCACATGAATGAGACCGAGCGAGCGATAAGCTTCTTCAACCTCTCCGGTCATTGAAGCACGTTCTCCAAACAGCAGTGAAGCTGCCAATCCGCCAGCCTGTTCCGGAAAAAAATTATCCATCCGCTGTACCTGCTGGGCCCTCAGCCGCTGCAGCGTGTCCACCACTCCCGTGGATTGGTTAAAACATTTTATCTCCTGGCCGTTTTCCACCGTAAACAGCCAGTGTATCTTGTTCCAATACAGGTAGGTCTTATAGCTGAAGGCCCCTGGATTGCCAGCTGTCCCCGGTTTACGCAGCTCCCCGGCCCACTGGCAACGGTCTCCGGGAAGCAGTCGTTTGCTTTGCTGCATTTCTTCTTCCGTCTCAAACCACCACGTAACCGGTATATGTTCCTCTTGATCCGTGCGCAGATCAAACCGGGCCCTCCCGCCGTCATACGTCAGCGGCGATGACACGGTACCCGTGATTTTTGTTTCTGTGCCGTCTAAAGCCGAATCATTATGCGCAGTCCAGTACAGGGAGCTGCCAGCAAAAATCAACATCAACGCTGCTCCGGCAGCAAGCATCCAAAAGCGCCTGACAATTATCCATCCGGCGCCGAAGCACAGCCAAATGGCCCCCCACGCCCATAAGTCTCCGCGGAGTACCATCGCGGCCGGGGCTGTCATAGATATAAGTATCCAAAGAACGGGGATTGCATCCACCTCCCCATAATTGTTAAATAGTACGTCGGGAAAAGAAAAAGAAAGGGCCTGCCCGTGGAGGCAGGCTTTAGCGTTCGAGGTTTATTTCTGGCTTTCGTGGAGAGCTTTTTCTAAATCGCGGAGAATGTCGTCGATATGCTCTATTCCGACCGAGAGCCGGATAAGGTCTGAAGATACACCTGCTGCACGCTGGTCTTCTTCAGAAAGCTGCTGGTGCGTTGTACTCGCCGGATGAATAACTAAAGACTTGGCGTCTCCGACATTCGCTACGTGCGAGTGCAAATTGCACGCTTCAATGAATTTTTTTCCTTCAGCGAGGCCGCCTTTTATACCAAAGGTTAGAATGGCCCCCTTTCCTTTAGGCAAGTATTTTTCCGCTGTAGCGTACGTATCATGCGAAGAAAGCCCTGGGTAGTTCACCCAGTCCACCAGCTCATGCTGCTCTAAAAACGCCGCTGCCTTTTCGGCATTTTCGCAATGACGTTCCATTCGCAGGTGAAGCGTTTCAAGCCCCTGGAGAAGCAAAAAAGAGTTCATTGGTGAAATAGCGGGCCCTAAATCACGCAGCAGCTGTACCCGCGCTTTTAAAATATAAGCCATCTCCCCGGCTGCTTCAGTAAATACGACGCCGTGATAGCTCGGATCCGGTTCTGTCAGACCGGGAAATTTACCGTTCTCCCAGTTGAACTTTCCACTGTCGACAATCACTCCGCCAATAGTCGTGCCATGGCCTCCGATAAATTTTGTAGCAGAATGCACCACGATGTCTGCTCCGTAATCAATGGGCCGGCATAAAACTGGCGTAACTGTGGTAGCATCCACGACTAACGGCAGGCCGTTATCATGCGCCACTGCTGCCACCTCTTCAATATCGAGCACATTGCCATTAGGATTTCCTATAATTTCGCTGAATATTAATTTTGTGTTTTCATTTATCTTTTCTTCGTATGCTTTTGGATCCGTCCCCTCCACTAAATGCACATGAATGCCCATCTTCGGGAGCGTATGCATAAACATGTTGTACGTACCGCCGTACAAGCCGCTTGAAGCAACAATTTCATCTCCCGCGCTACAGATATTTAAAACGGCAATATGAATGGCAGAACTGCCGCTTGCAGTTGCAAGCGCTCCAATACCGCCGTCCAGAGCAGCCATTCGCTTTTCAAACACGTCAGAGGTCGGGTTCATGATACGGGTATAAATATTCCCGAACTCCTGAAGACCGAATAAGTTTGCAGCATGATCGGTATCATTGAATTCATAGGAAGTGGTTTGATAAATAGGTACTGCTCTTGCATTGGTAGCCGGATCGGGAGTCTGGCCGGCATGTACGGAGAGCGTCTCAAGTTTCCAGTCTTTATGTTCTTCCACGGTAAAGCTCCTTTCTTTCAAATTATTAATATACCTTTCTTAACTTTATCAGACTATTTCGAAAAGTAAATATTAGAGAGAAATGTAATCTTGGAGCTGCTCCACCGTTTTTTCCCCTATTCCGCTGACGTTGGATAAATCCTCAATCGTTTCAAAGGAGCCATTTTCCTCACGATAGCTTAAAATAGCTGCGGCTTTTGCCGGGCCTATTCCTGGTATGGTCTCTAAATCCGTCTGCTCCGCTTCGTTCACATTCACCATTGCCGTATCTGCACTGCTTTCTTCAGGCGGCGCATTAAGAGGCTCCTCTCCTTCACCGGGAATGTGAATAACCATCTCGTCCTCTATTTTTTCTGCCAGGTTCACCTGAAGCATATCCGCATTGTCTGTCGCCCCACCAGCCTTTTGAACCGCTTCCTTGACTCTTTCGTCTGCCTGGAGCACATAAACACCAGGAGCCTTCACTTCTCCTTTTACATCCACCTGAACCTTTTTTTCCGGCTCTTCCTCTTTTTCAACAGAAGCGCCCGTGGACATTTCCTCCTGGTTTATTTCTTCAGAATGACTCTCCCACGGCACAGGCTCCTGCGTTGCTGACTGTTCGCGGGGCAGACCACTCCAGAATAGTAGAAACATAATTCCAAAACACACGGCACCGCCGGCGCTGACTGCAATTAATTTCCAACGGGTCATCAAGGACAGCATCAACTCCAAATTCTATTTTGTTTGCTCAATGGGTAAGAAAAAATCAGGGAAGGAGTGAAGGGAGCAGGCGCTCCCAGTATAAGAGGGGGTAATTTCTATATATTACATTATTTTACACCATTTGTCTGTTTTTTAGCTACAAAAAATATGCGCTCGCTTTGTTCGTTTGGAAAATCAGCTGTGAAATCTGCCGTAATGCGAATATTTGAAAAACCGGCTTCTTCCAGCCACTCCTTGTATTCATTAATAGCAAACGTCCGCTGCACGTGGTCTTCATCGTATCGGTTATAGGTGCCGTCTATATTTTTTGAAAAAATCGTCAGTTCATGCTCAACTTCCCAGTTTTGCTCTGATGG
This sequence comes from Marinococcus salis, assembly GCF_054971365.1. NCBI lineage: Bacteria > Bacillati > Bacillota > Bacilli > Caryophanales > Bacillaceae > Marinococcus > Marinococcus salis. The sequence goes on from NZ_JBQOJB010000003.1 coordinate 171,961, forward strand.
ATACACATCCCAGATAAAAGAAATTTCCTCATCATTGTCTGCAAAAGAAACTTCAGCCAGTATGTCTTCTATGTAGTGAATGGAATGGACATCAAACATAAAAACTCCTTCCGCTTCAAGATGGCTGTACACCCCAGCAAAGGTATTTTTAACATCTTCCGGCGCCGTTAAATAGTTCAGGGAATCACAAAAACAATAAATGAGCTGATACGTATCAGGTGCCTCCAGAACCCTCATGTCCTGATGAAACAATACAGGCTTTTCATCTGATAAACCCCATTTCTGTGCAGCTACTGCAAGCATGTCGGCAGAAAGATCCATACCATCCAACCGGAAGCCTTCCCCATACAGATGTTTCATAATCTCTCCGGTTCCGCATCCAAGCTCGAGCATTTTGACGCTTTTGCTTGGTGCTTCCTGTATTACAGCATCCTTCCAGGCTTGATACGGGGCGTCATCCATCAGCCGGTCATATACTTCGGCAAAGCCATTGTACATTGAATCATCCATCCCGAGTTCCCCCTTTCGGTTAAATTAGAAAAAGGCCTGAAAAATCAGGCCTTTCAGGCATGCATTATTACTGGGAGAGCACCGTTTCAAGCTCTACATATGCGGCATCTCCCCATAGTTTTTCGAGGTTGTAGTAATTTCGTTCATCTTCATGAAAAATGTGGACGACCACGTCTCCGAGATCGATCAGCACCCACTTGGCTTCGTTGTAGCCTTCAAGCCTCTGTACATCAAGGCCCTGCTTATGCGCAGCTTTTTTTAACTCTGTCGCAATCGCCTGTACCTGTTTTTCGGATGTGCCGTGTCCAATCACAAAATAGTCTGCGACCGGCGAGATGCCTCTCATATCCATTGCCACGATATCATGTGCATTTTTGCTGTCAGCAGTTTGTACCGCTAATTCAAGCAGTTCCTTTTCGTTCATCTACAGACCTCCATTATTTACGTTCCATCACCAGATCGTTATAGGCAGCAAGCGTCTCTGGAAATACAGGAACATTTTTTGAAATTAAAAACTGAATCGTATTGCCAAGAGCCATCACGATAGCAGCATCTATATCTTTTTCTGCTGTCTCCCGGACCTCTTCCACTCCGGGAAATGTCCGGTTTGGTTCTATATAATCTGCTAAAAAAAGCACCTTTTCATAGGCAGTCATATTAGGCTTTCCAGTGGTGTGCCAATAAATAGAAGAAACAATATCACCATCGGCGACACCTGCTTCTGTTTGAATGAAATAAGCACCGGCAGGAGCGTGAAGCAGTTCATCTCCGTAAGCAATAAACCTCGCGGCTTCTTCTTTCCCCCGGAGCAGTTCGCGCATTTCTTCGACCGGCCGGTATTTAGCATAGTCATGCAAAATAGCTGCTATCTCAACTTTATTATAATCGATATTAAAGCGTTTTGCCAAATATAGCGCGGTCTCACGCACACCGAGTGTATGCTTGTACCTGTTCTCTGTCAATTGTTCTTTGACGATTTGAAGAGCTTTACTTTTGTCCATACAGCTTTTTCCTCTCAATCTCTTTTAATACATTATCCGGCACAATATAACGAACGGTTTCTCCGTCCCTGAGCCGGCGGCGTATCATCGAAGAAGAAACGTGCATTGTAGGAGCCTCCACCTGCTTCAGCCATGAAGGCTTGTGGGCGTTGTAACCCGGACGGTTCACAAATATAAATTCGACCAGGCCGCGCAGTTCTTCAATATCTTTCCATTTATCCATCTGATCTGCCATGTCACCGCCGATTAAAAAGAAAAAATCTGTTTCCGGTGCCTGCTGCCTAAAGTACCGCACGGTATCAATTGTATACGAAGCGCCGCCACGCTCAAGCTCCACGGAAGAAGTCCGAAAATCCGGGTTATCTTTAATCGCTGCTTCCACAAGCGCCAGACGTTCTTCCCCGGAAATCATATTTTCTCTCTGTTTATGCGGGGGCGTATGCACTGGTATAAACCAGACTTCATCCAAATCCAGTGCGTTCTTTGCCTCTTCTGCCATAATTAGATGAGCTAAATGCGGTGGGTCAAATGTGCCTCCAAACAGGCCTATACGTTCACTCATAGCAGGTCTCCTTGTTTACTTTGGAAGTTCAATCCCAGGATTGTCTTTCGATCTCCGGTACAACACGATCGTGCTCCCGATCACCTGTACTACTTCTGAACCTGTGCCTTCGGCAAGCTCGGCCGCCACTTCATGTTTATCTTCCATACAGTTCTGCAGCAGATTCACTTTTAAAATTTCTCTTTTTTCAATAGCTTCATCTACATGAGTAATAATCTGCTCGTTCATGCCTTCTTTTCCAATTTGGAAAAGCGGTTTTAATGAGTGCGCTTCTCTGCGCAGGGCACGTTTTTGTTTATTATTCAGCATTATGTTCTCCTTTTAGATGGTTTTCGACGAGAGAGTGCATCGCTTTACGGTCCGGTTCCTGACCCGTCCAATATTTAAATGCAAGTGCTCCCTGGTTAACAAACATTCCACTTCCGTTCAAGGTGTCAAGGCCAGCCTTCTGGGCTTCCTTCAGCCATCTGGTTTCCCACGGGTTGTAAATAAGATCACTGCACAGCGCAGAAGTTTTGACATTTTTTAAAGGCCACGGAGACCGGTCCGTCTCAGGACTCATCCCAATTGAAGTCGTATTAATCAATATATCGTATTCAGAATTCCTGCTTTCTGCTTCTTCTTTCGGCACCACTTCGATGGACGCTATATCCTCAAGGTGGCTTTTCAGCTGTTCTGCCTTTTCCTGCGTCCGGTTCACGAGAATAATGTTGTTAGGACGCCGGAGACTTAGCGCATAGCACACCGCGCGTGCCGCCCCGCCTGCTCCGATCACCAGGATATTTGCATTTTTTATTTGTTCCAATGAACGTACGGCCAGTAAAGATTCCAGGTACCCCTCCCCGTCTGTATTATATCCGACAAGCTCTTCGTTTTCTCTTACGACCGTGTTCACTGCACCAATCCGTTCGGCCGACGAATCGACCCTGTCAATATAGGCCATCACGCTGACTTTGTAAGGAATAGTAATGTTAAAGCCTGCAGTCCCGAGCTGTCGGAGCGCCTGTACGCTTTCCTGCAGTTCTTCTGTCGGTGTATCAAACAAATGATAGTATCCATCCAGTCCAAGCCGTCTAAACTGCTCATTGTGCATTTGCGGAGAGAGCGAATGGCCAAGCGGATGGCCGATTAAGCCAAGCAGCGTCTTCGGCATTTAAATCACCGCCTCCCGCTTTGATACCCCTGTACCGACCGGCACGTAAATATCCACCGAAGCGTGAGGCTTCGTCACTGTAATCCATCCGAGTCCCTGTACCACAATATCTGTTTTTTCTTCTTTAATTTCTATACGGTGTTTCGTTAATTCCGGTGCATCCTCCACCCGGTACGGCGGCTTCAATACATCTCCGACTCTGTCCGGATGAAGACGGTCAGCGTTCTCCTGTTTCGTGCGGTGGACCGGAAGGCGGTTGGACATAAACACAACAAATGAATTAGAGTCTCCTTCAACAAAGTCCATGCGCACGTAACCGCCGATAAATATCGTCTGTCCGCTTTCAAGCTGGTAGACCTTTGGTTTTAATTCTTTCTCCGGGATAAATTCCTTCCGTTCCTGAAGACTTCTTTTACGCCCAAACTGCTTATCATTAATAAGCCCCGGCGTATCATACAGGCTTGTCTGGTCATCTAAAGGAATTTCAATCATATCAAGCGTTGTGCCGGGAAAATGAGAGGTAGTAATGTCTTGTTCTTCGTTTTCACCAAATTCGGCAATCAAGGCGTTAATAAAGGTGGACTTACCAACGTTCGTACATCCTGTGACATACACATCTCTGCCTTTCCTTAATTCTTCAAGGCGTGAGGCAGCTTCCCTGATTCCCTGTTTATTTTTAGCGCTCAGCAAAACGACATCCTTCGGCTTTAACCCCTGTTCCTTTGCCTGGCGGCGAATCCAGTGAAGGAGCCTGTTTTCATTTACGGAATGCGGCAGCAGATCTGTTTTGTTGACCATGAGCAGCACTGGATTGTTTCCGATATACCTTTGAAATCCCGGGATCCAGCTGCCCTCAAAATCAAACACATCAACAATTTTCACAATAAGTGCTTGCTTGTTGCCAAGCTCGTGCAATTTATTACGGAAATCCTGATCTTCCATATCCACGTCCTGGACTTCATTATAATGCTTCAAACGAAAACAACGCTGGCAGATCACTGTCGCTCTGTCTACTAGCGCTGATGTTGGGATGTACCCCGCTTTATTTTTATCCTCATTTTGAATAGGCGCCCCGCATCCGGCGCAATGCAGCTCTTCGGTCATTGTTGGTCCTCCCATTGAATTAATCCTCTATCTTTTAACCGTTTCATTACCCGGCGTTCTACTTTCCTGTTGATTTTTGTCAGGAAACCATCGCTTTGGGCCACTGGTACGACTAATACAGTATAAAATCCGGCCCGGTTTCCGCCGAACACATCTGTCAGCACCTGGTCACCGACTACAACGACTTCATGCTTTTTCAGCCCCATTCGCCTGGTCGCTTTACGAAACGCCCGTCCCATTGGCTTTTTAGCTGAGTGAATAAAATGGATACCATTAGGTTCTGAAAATGACCGGACGCGGTGCTCTGAATTGTTGGATACAATTGTCACCTGGAACCCCTGCTCCCGCAAAAAGAAAAACCAATCGTCAAGCTCCGTTGTTATATCCGGCCGGTCCCATTCTACAAGAGTATTGTCTAAGTCAGTAATAATGCCTTTAATGTTATTTTCACGCAGGTGTTCTAAGTCGAGATCCAGAACACTTGGCAGATATTCATTTGGCATAAATCGTTTAATCAACATCCCGTCCCCCTTCGCGCAGGTTTTCGTGTTCTCACTCCTGCCATTGTATTACAAATTCGTCCGCTGCTTCTATTTTAACAAAACCGTGTCCAAATATCGTATCGATTCGGCATGCTTTCCTCATAAGCCGTACAAACAGCTAGTATAACCGTCAGAGGCTTTTTTTTCAATTTCCTTTAGGCTTGTGACAAAATATCGAACAAAATTGTGAACACTTCCCCTTCTCTTCATATATATTTGTTAAAAACAAAGGTCTTTTCCGGAATTCGCTTCTAATGCAAGGCGTTTAGATATACGCTATAATGTGAAAAGAATTCAGTGGCGACCGAAACCAACAAGGAGGTTCATCATGTTTACTATTTTACACCTTGCCATCATCGCACCGTTTCTGGCCGCTGTGCTGGTGCCTTTACTGTATAAATTCATCCCGCGTATACATACAGGATGGTTCGTACTTATTGTTCCTATTGTGCTTTTCAGTTATTTCCTGACTTATCTCCCTGACGTATCCGGTACAGGGTCAGTCATAAAGACATTTGAATGGATCCCCTCGTTAGGCATTAATTACGTTGCCTACGTAGACGGACTCGGTCTTTTATTTGCTCTGCTTATTACAGGCATAGGAGCGCTCGTGGTTCTGTATTCCATTTATTATCTGAATAAGCATAAAGAGCAGTTAAATAACTTTTATACATATTTAATGCTATTTATGGGAGCCATGCTCGGCCTTACATTGTCAGATAATTTAATCGTTTTATATACGTTCTGGGAAATTACGAGCATTTCTTCCTTTTTGCTGATTTCGTATTGGTACACGAAGGAAAAGTCCCGTTATGGAGCGTTGAAATCACTGCTCATTACCTTTATAGGAGGATTTGCTTTATTGGTCGGCTTTGTGCTGATTGCCTCCGTAACCGGTACTTACAGCATTCGCGGGATTTTGGATGCTTCTGACCAGCTTGCGGCCAGCCCGTTGTTCTTACCCGCCATGCTTTTAATTCTGCTCGGGGCGTTTACAAAGTCCGCCCAGTTCCCATTTCACATTTGGCTGCCTGATGCCATGGAGGCTCCAACACCGGTAAGTGCCTATTTGCACTCCGCTACGATGGTTAAGGCGGGGATTTATTTAGTAGCCCGCCTCACACCGTTGTTTGCAGTCAGTGCTTACTGGTTCTGGCTTGTTACCGGCTTCGGTCTCCTGACTCTTATATGGGGATCCCTTTCTGCGATACGGCAGACTGATTTAAAGGGTATTCTCGCTTATTCCACTGTCAGCCAGCTGGGAATGATCTTATCGATGCTCGGCGCCGGAGCTGCAGCTCTTCACTATGACAGTGTTGATAACAATGCCTATACCGTTGCTGTGGCAGCTGCTATTTTTCATTTGATCAATCATGCCACGTACAAAGGAAGCCTATTTATGATGGCAGGTATCATCGACCACGAAACGGGTACACGGGACATCCGGCGGCTTGGCGGACTCATGACCTTGATGCCTATTTCTTTTACCATCGCAGTAATCGGCGGCTTTTCCATGGCTGGCCTGCCTCCGTTCAACGGCTTTTTGAGTAAAGAAATGTTTTTTATGTCGATGGTGGAAATCACACATTTTTCCCAGTATGGCATGGGCTCCATTGGCCTGTTGCTTCCGATTGTTGCATGGACTGCCAGTATCTTTACCTTTGTTTACTGTATGATACTCGTTTTCCGGACATTCACCGGGAAACTCCAGGAAGAGAAGCTTCCTGCCAAACCGCACGAAGCTCCATTCGGTATGCTTTTAGCTCCTTTGATTCTCGTGGCGCTCGTCGTAGTCTTCGGCTTTTTCCCGAATACGCTTGTACCGGCCATCATTGAACCAGCCATGGCTTCTATCATGCCGGAACTTGCCCAGACAGGTTCTTTTGGGGTGGATATCTATTTTTGGCACGGCTTTTCTACCGAATTGTTTATGACCATCGGCGTGGTGCTGCTGGGGACGATTATTTTTCTCGTATTGCAGAAGTGGAGCAGCATATACGCTGTCTTCCCGGACAACCGCCTGTTTAATCAGACCTATAATCGTTTTTTGGAAGGAATTGAACGTACTTCATACACTGTTATATCCTGGCACATGACGGGGCTTGTGAGAGATTATTTCATTTACATTTTTTCTTTTACCGTAGTATTGCTTCTTTTCTCGCTTTTTGGTACAGGAGCTTTTGCCATCGACACTGCGAATATGGTGCCGGTAACTCCTTATGAGGCCGTTCTCTCGCTTGTGCTGGTAGGGTCTTCTCTCATTCTGATGTTCACTCGTTCACGATTAAAAGCAGTGATTTCCCTTGGTGTGCTTGGCTATACGGTAGCGTTATTTTTCGTGCTGTTCCGGGCGCCCGATCTGGCGCTGACCCAGTTGACGATTGAAACAGTCTCAGTAACACTGTTTTTGCTCTGTTTCTATCATTTCCCGCAGATTTTCGACGCTTTAAAAGAAACGAAGTTCCACGCTGCCAACCTGGTTATTTCTGTGGCAGTCGGACTCACCGTTACCCTGATCGGGCTTTCTGCGAGTGGCACCAGGCTGTTCCCTGCCATTTCGGATTACTTCTTGGAAAACAGCTATAAAGAAGCAGGCGGAAACAACGTCGTAAACGTGATCCTCGTAGATTTCCGCGGATTTGATACCCTGCTTGAAATTCTCGTGTTAGGCATCGCCTCTCTCGGGGTCTATTCCCTAATTAAATTAAGGCTGGCAGGAGGCGAAAATAAATGAAGTACAATGACGTGATTCTACAGACAGTAACGAAATTCATTTCATTTCTGATTTTTCTATTTGCTATCTATATTTTCTTCAACGGCCACCAGGAGCCTGGAGGCGGCTTTGCCGGAGGATTGATGACAAGCGCTGCTTTAGTTCTTCTGCTCCTGGCCTTTGATATGGATACGATTCGCCGGGCCATGCCGATTGATTATAAAACCATGATAGCCATTGGTCTTGTTTTTGGGGTGGGCACCGGCGTAGGGTCATTTTTCTTTTCGACACCGTTCCTTTCGCAAACGTTCGGCTATTTCCATTTTCCTGTACTGGGTGAATTAGAGCTGACAACTACCCTCGCTTTCGACTTGGGCGTCTATTTGACCGTGGTAGGAGCAACTATGACTATTATTCAAACGATCGGAGAGGATAAATAGTGGAAATAATTATGTCTATCCTTGCCGGCTTCTTATTTACTGTCGGTTTGTATTTGATACTGACAAAAAACTTAATCCGCATCATCATCGGCAGCTCGGTTTTAAGCCACGGCGCCCACTTGCTGCTTTTAACCATGGCAGGGCTGAAAACAGGAGCACCTCCGTTGCTTGGCCTGAATGCTGACACTTACGTAGACCCACTGCCCCAGGCATTGATACTAACTGCGATCGTTATCAGCTTCGGAGTAACTTCGTTTATTCTTGTGCTGGGCTACCGCACGTACAAAGTAACCGGGGCAGCTGAGACTGACCAACTGAGAGGAACTGATACTGATGAGTAATTGGCTGATCCTTCCGGTGCTTATCCCACTCATCGCAGGAATCGTGGCGCTATTTTTTCCAAAGCGTGTCACTGCCCAGCGTATTTGGGCATTTATTACAAGTTTGATTTTAATCGGCGTTAATGTCTTCTTGCTTACGTACATATTAGCAAACGGCATTATGACCCTTGAACTTGGCGGCTGGGAAGCACCGTTTGGCATTGTGCTTGTAGGTGATTCCTTAGCTGTGCTTTTAACTACGACCACTTCGTTGGTAACACTGCCTATTATCTATTTTTCCTTTAGTACCATCGGAGTAGGCCGGGAAAAATATTACTACTATTCTTTTATTCAATTCTTGATTGCCGGAGTATCCGGAGCTTTCCTTACGGGAGATATTTTTAATCTGTTCGTCTGTTTTGAAGTGCTTCTTTTAGCTTCTTACGCTTTAATCGGCCATGGCAGTACAAAAACGCAGCTGAAAGAATCTTTTAACTACGTTATCGTGAACGTTGTTTCTTCCGCTTTTTTCGTTATTGGCGTAGCTTATTTGTATGCTGTCACGGGGACCCTGAATATGGCACAGCTCAGCCAGCGGGTCAGCGAAGCCGGTGCTGAACCAATAATTACGGTTATCGCTATCCTGTTTCTAATCGTTTTTGGCCTAAAGGGGGCCCTGTTCCCCCTGTACTTCTGGCTGCCAGGATCCTATTCTGTACCGCCGACAGCCATCGGGGCAATTTTTGCTGCTCTTTTAACTAAAGTTGGTATCTACAGCATTTTTAGAACCTACTCTATTATTTTTAATGAAGATACGGCTGTAACTCACACTATTCTTCTGGTTCTTTCCGCCGTCACAATGATCATTGGTGTTATCGGCGCCATTGCTTACAGAGATGTAAAACTGATCTTAGTGTACAACGTAATTGTGGCTGTTGGGTTTATCCTGTTTGGCGTTGCCTCGCTGAACAGCGATGCGTTTGTCGGAGCCATTTACTATCTGCTGCACGACATTGTCATCAAAGCCGCTCTGTTCTTAATCATCGGAGCACTGATCACAGCAGCCGGCACCAGCAAGCTCTCAGGTATGGGAGGAATTATTAAGCACCACCCGCTCCTTACATGGATGTTTTTCATTTCCGCTCTTGCCCTTGCCGGCGTCCCGCCTCTTGGTGGATTTCCCGGAAAGCTAATGTTGGTTGTAGGCGGAGCCGAAGCCGGGCATTATATCGTCGTAGCAGTTATGATGATCGCAAGCCTGCTCGTGCTTTTTTCGGTAATACGTATTTTTCTCCAGGGCTTCCTCGGAGAACCGAAGCTCACCCACGCTGAACAACATGGCAGCATAAAAGCACAGATGCCTCCAATTGTATTTCTTGTAGCACTGTCTGTATTTATGGGGATCGGAGCAGAAGTTATGTATCCTTTTGTAGAAAGCGCAGCACAAACACTCATCAATCCTCAAGCTTATATTGAGGCCGTGTTAGGGGGGGAAGCATAATGGCTTTTCAGATTATGATTAATCTGGTTATGGCTCTGCTTTGGATGGTTATTAATAATGCCTGGTCCTTTGCATCCTTCATCAGCGGCTTTTTTCTCGGTCTTCTCGTGCTGTATTTTGTGAGAGGTTTTTTTCGGGAAAGGTTGTATTTTCACCGAATCTACGCTTCGCTAGTACTTGTTCTTATCTTTTTTAAAGAATTAGTTCTTTCAAGTTTCTCAGTAGCCCGGCAGATCCTCAGCCCCCGCTTAAATATCAGGCCCGGTATCTTCGAAATGGAAACGACGCTTGAGAGCGAATGGGAAGTGACTTTGCTCTCCCTTTTGATCACGCTGACGCCGGGGACCTTGGTGGTAGAAGTAGCACCGGATAACCGCTCTTTATTTATTCATGCTATGGATCTTCAGAGCGTAGAAGCCACAGAAGAGGAAATCCGTGATTCATTCGAAAAAGCAATTAGGGAGGTCAGCAGACAATGATATTAAATATAATTTATATCACGGCAGCCGTTCTTGTGACCCTATCTATTTTAATCACGCTGTACCGGATATTCAAAGGACCTTCGATGCCGGATCGTGTCATTGCACTTGACGTGATTGGCATTCAATTAATCAGCTTAATTGCCTTGTTTTGTATCATCTTAAATACAAACGCATTTATCGAAGTTATGCTGCTGCTTGCGATCCTGGCCTTTATTGGTACTGTTGCTTTTGCTAAATATATCGAAAAGGGTGTTGTCATTGAGCATGATCGCGATCGTTGACTGGGTTGTAGCGCTGCTTGTTCTTGTTGGAGCGGCCTTCAGCGTGATAAGCGCTATTGGCCTGGCACGCCTGCCGGATATATTCACGCGCTCACACGCCGCTACCAAGGCAGCTACGCTGGGGGTCCTTTGTGTTGTACTTGGTGCTTTTCTGTTTTTCATGGTACACACCCAGGAGTTCAGTCTCCGCTTTACTCTGACGTTGGTGTTTGTGTTTGTGACAGCTCCTGTAGGGGGGCACCTGATTGCAAGAGCTGCATACAATTCTGGTGTGCCACTCGCAGAAGGGAGTTCGCAGGACGCTCTTAAAAAATCCAGGTCAGAGAGCCGTTCCTACAGCGAAAAAAATACCAATAGTGACAAATAGTAAAAAAGCTGGGCCGTTCATCTGGTCCAGTTTTTTTGCTATTCAATCTTTTTATCATAAATACTGGAATTCTAATCAAACCCTTGTTATGATGGGGTTTAAGAAAAAAACCAGAATAATGTAAGTATTTTTAAAATATATTTGCTTTATTACTGGTTTTTCTTCTTAGAAACCTACAAAAATAAATGGAAGGGTTGACATACCGGGGTTTTCATGAGTTAATTTGGTATGAAAGACTCTAAATTTATGGAATGAAAGGGAGTATTTTCATGAACAAGACGGATTTAATCAACGCAGTTTCAGATCAGGCTGAGCTTTCGAAAAAAGACGCTTCCAAAGCTGTAGACGCTGTATTCGACAGCATCACAGAAACTTTGAAAAAAGGCGACAAAATCCAGTTAGTTGGATTTGGAAGCTTTGAAGTACGCGAGCGTGCCGCTCGTAAAGGGCGTAACCCGCAAACCGGCGCAGAAATTAAGATTCCTTCCACAAAGAATCCTGCGTTTCGCCCGGGCAAACAGCTGAAAGATGCTGTAAACTAACATAAATACTTAAAAACAGCCTTTCTGGTCAGAAGGGCTGTTTTTTCTTGACGTTCTTTGGTGTTTCTTCCAATGCGAATAAGGGAACAATTCTATATCATTCTTTGAAGGAGTTTATGTATGGATATAACAATTACCCGTCCCGCAGTTAAATGGATGAAGGAAGAACTAAATGTGGAAAGCGGCGATTCTGTAAGATTCTATGTTCGCTATGGTGGTTCTCCCCAGCTCTATCCTGGCTTTTCTATGGGCATTGCTCTTGATAAACCAGAGAAGCCGGCAGTGACGACTGAAGAAGAAGGCCTCACTTTTTACGTAGAGGATACAGACAGCTGGTATTTACGCGCACACAACCTGCACGTCAGCTTCAGCCGGAAACATGATACCATTGTGTTTGAATATAACGAAAGCAGCGACGCAGAGTAGTGCACCTACTCTGCATTTTTATTTCAGGGATGTCACTTTCCCCTGTCAGCAAAAAAAGGCTGCAGGCCTAAGTGCCTGCAGCTTCAAGGGAGAGAGAGTGATGCCTAAAGGAGAGCCTGTTATTCACGGCTTACAGGACGTGCCCTGCTCCAATACGAAAAGCCATGCCGGCTGATCCATTTCGATTGTTTCTGCAAAAAACAACAATGAAATGCTGGAACGAAGCATCTGCCTCCTGTTATTTATCAGTGTACATAGTCGCCCCCTGATTTTCATTATATGTGTCAGATGTTCTTCCACTGTTTTTTCACAGGACTTTCAGCCTTGCAGTTTGTTTGTTTTTTACGATACGTTTTACTATACTAAAAAAGCACCCTACATACATGGAACCTTTCCCAAAAGAACAGCATCACAGGTACAATATGAGGAGGATACTACGTTGTCTATGAAAAGACCTTTAACTGCAGCTGATTTAGAGCGTATTCATGTCGTGGACGATGCTCGCCTTTCTTCAGACGGCGAGCGTTATGCGTTCGTGCAAAAATCTATTCAAACAGATACGAACAGCTATTATTCAAATATATACACGCAATATTTAACGGATGATGTGCCAGTTCAATGGACATTCGGCTCTTACACAAATTTTTCGCCGCGGTGGTCCCCGGATGGGTCAAGCCTCGCTTTTGTATCTAACCGCTCGGGACTTAACCAAATCTGGGTAATGAGCACTTCAGGGGGAGAGCCAAAGCAGATTACCTCTGTTCAACACGGAGCCTCAAACCCAGTGTGGTCTCCGGACAGCCAAAAACTGCTGTTTGAAACAGAGCATGCCACTGAAGAAGACCTCCTTTCAGCATCAGAGGATTCTTCCAGCAGTGCTCCTTCGGCTGTAAAAATTGACCGCCTTCGTTATAAATCAGACAGCCGCGGCTTTCATTACGGCAGGCGCTCACATATCGGCTTGTTTCGATTTGACCAGGAAGAAACCTCCCTGCTTACGAACGGAAGCTATGATCACCATGATCCCGATTGGTCCCCGGACAGCCAGTTCATTGTATTTACAGCAAACAGAAACAGCGACGAAGATATTTCTCCAGTCCAGGACCTGTATACACTTAATGTTGAAACAAAAGAAATTTCTAAACTGACCGACTCCTCGGGAATGTTTACTAATGCCAGCTGGTCCCCGGATGGCTCTTGGATTGCATGTACTGGCCACGAATTAGAGTATAAAAGCGCCACTATTAATCAAATCTGGCTGATCAATCCATTAACAAAAGAACGAAAAGGAATGACACTAAAGTGGGACGTCCAGATAGGAGACTACATGACCGGCGATATCAGAACCGGGCATACCTCTGATAAACCAGTATGGTCAAGCGATCAGGAGCATATTTACTTTTTGGCAAGCGAGAATGGTAAAGTCGGTTTGTATCAAATGGATATGCATAATGAAATTACCGCCATTCATGATGAAGACAATCACGTCTTTTCGTTCTCCTTTCATCCAAAAAACGAGCAATTTGTTTTAGGCATCAACGATCCTTCAAACCCTGGGGATTTTTACAGCCGCCGGCTCGAGGATAAGGGGCGGGTACGGCTGACAGACGTCAATGCTGGCTTTTTGAAAGAGGTTGATCTCTCTTTGCCCGAGACTCTTTCCGTTCGTACAAGCGACCACTGGGACGTTCACGGTTGGATTATGTATCCGGTCAATTATGAAGAAGGTCAGACGTTTCCGCTAATCCTGGAAATTCATGGAGGCCCGCACGCGATGTACGGCCATACATTCTTCCATGAGTTTCAGCTGCTTGCAGCAGAGGGCTACGGAGTCCTGTTCAGCAATCCCCGGGGGAGCCATGGTTACGGCCAGGCTTTTGCCGATGCGTGCCGCCGGGATTATGGCGGGAAAGATTTCGAGGATTTGCTTGCCATTTTGGATCACGCAGTCGACAGCTACGAGTTTATAGACCGCAATCGGCTGGGAGTGACCGGAGGGAGCTATGGCGGCTTCATGACTAACTGGATGATCAGCCATACCAATCGATTCAAGGCAGCTGTTACCCAACGCTCCATTTCGAACTGGCTTAGCTTTTATGGAGTGAGTGATATCGGCTTCTTTTTCACGGACTGGGAGATTGGGGTGCCGCTTCATCAGGATCCAGAAAAGCTCTGGCATCATTCGCCACTCCGTTACGTGAAAGATATTCATACGCCTCTGTTGATCATGCACAGCGAAAACGATTATCGTTGTCCAATGGAACAGGCAGAGCAGTTGTTTATTAACATGAAATATTTAAACAAAACGGTTTCTTTTCTCCGTTTTCCAGGAGCCAATCATGAACTAAGCCGCTCCGGTCCGCCCGCCCTGCGGATCGAACGACTAAATCATATGATCGACTGGTTTCACCACTATATAGAAAAATAATATTCCTCGAAGCTTTCGGTAGTGTGCAGCATAAAAATGATCCCGCTTCTCCATTGAAGCGGGATTTCATTTACATGTGCCGTCAGTCATCTTTATCTTCACTGCCGGAGCGTTTCTTGGTATTATGCTTTTTCCTGTTTTCTTCTTCCTCGTATTTCATGTCTGCCAGTGGGATTGGATCTTCACTGCTTGTAGGCGGCTCTTCATTGCCTGGCTTTTTATCCGGCTGCTGTTTTTGTTCTTTTTTCACTTTATTTTTAAGACGTTCTGATTCTGACATCTTTATCCCTCCTGTAATATGATCCTATAAACTGTATATACCACATTCAAGAGGATGAAAAACAATGATACCTCAAAAGGAGGATACTATGGACAATACCCGCTATTGGAGAAACAGAATCCGCACCCGTTCTGCGGCTATAATGGGAGAAGAGCATATGCGAAAAGCAGCGGTAGTAGTACCCCTGCTTCAACAACAAAATAAATATCATATCATGTTTGAGCGTAGAGCCTGGTCGCTGCAGTCCCAGCCAGGGGAAATATGTTTTCCTGGCGGGAAAATTGATGACTCTGACTCTTCTCCTCTTGCTGCAGGCCTTCGAGAATTCGAAGAAGAAACCGGGATCCCCTCTTCTGCGTTAGATGTATGGGGGGCTTTAGACGTTGTTGTTCAGCCATTCCAACGAATAGTGTATCCTTATATTGGAGAGGTAGACTACTCGGGGAATTTTTCCCCCAATACGTCAGAAGTAGACGAGCTATTCACCGTGCCGCTTGACTTCTTTCTAAATCACGAGCCCGAAAAACATAATGTTTACATGGGCATGCGTTTTTCAGACAGCTTCCCTACTTCATTAATTCCAAATGAAGAAACGTATCGTACAAATACTACAACACTGCCCCAATTTGTCTATCACTACCAGGATGTCGTTATTTGGGGACTGACAGCACAAATCATTCGCCATACCGTTTCTCTTCTTCGGTAACAGCCTGGAGCCTGAATCAAAAATGGTATCAGGCTTGTGCCAACAGCGCGATCACCATATCCGCTGACTGCTTTGAAGCATGCTTTAAAAATTCATCATAGGATTGTTTTGCTTCTTTGCCTGCAATGTCACTAAGCGAACGAATTATGACAAATGGACATGAAAACCGGTAGCACACCTGGGCAATTGCTCCTGCTTCCATTTCTGCACACTGGGGCTCATCAAAGTGGGCTTTTAAGCTTTCCACCTGCTCAGCCTTACTCATAAACGAATCCCCGGATAAAATCAGTCCCGTCCGTGTGTTTAAGTCTACCTGCGAAGCGGCTGATTCTGCTTTTTCTATCCATTCTCGGCTTGCAGAATAAGCGGCGGGCATATTGGGCACTTGTCCAAATTCATACCCAAATACAGTCGCATCCACGTCGTTGTAGCGCACCTCTGTGGAGACCACGACATCTCCTACAGAAAGCTCCGGGTTAAACCCTCCGGCTGAGCCTGTGTTAATTACGGCTTCGGGCTTATACAGCTCAATTAATAGTGAAGTGGCAATAGCTGCGTTCACTTTCCCGATGCCTGACTGCAGCAGAATGACCTCATGGCCGTTTAAGCGCCCAAAAGAAAAAAAGCAGCCTCCGCTTTCTTTTTCTTCAATGTTTTCCATTAAACTTTTTAAATACTCCACTTCTTCTTCCATTGCTCCAATAATGCCTAAACGCATTGGCGGACCCACCTTTATCATCTACAATTATAATTACTTGTGAAACTACCCTGTATATTATAACGCAAAGGAGAATACATATGTCTTTAAACCTTCAAACAATCCGGGATAAAGTAGAATTTTTTGAATCGTTGTCTCTTGAACAACTCGAGGCGGACATTCAACAAAAAATCGAACAGAATGAGGCTCTTATGCTTGAGGTCCATCACGTTCAGCACCACGTGCATACCCGTTCGGAGAACGGTCGTTCAATCTATACTGCTGTTGTTCATTTCCGTGCTATTCCAACTTCTTAACTTAACATGCTCCATACACGAAAAAACCGGCCTCCTCCAGGGAAGCCGGTTTTTCATTAATTATACTGGTTACTGCTGAGACGCTCGACGCTTGTTGGCTTCCAGCCTTCGCCATCCACCCATTCCATGTGTACCTCGTATGGATTTTCACTGCTGGCGTCCTCACTGATCACCGCTCTTGCGGTATCCTGGGAACCACCGTTTTCAAGCCTCCAAAGCACAGTACTGTTGCCTTCCGTTGATCTCAACCCTGTGGCGGCTTCTACAGCATCCTCCATCTCTTCCCAGTTCTGGCCTCCTTCAGTGAAGTCTGCCTGGAAGTTTTCCTGTTCCGTGCCTACCGGCTCATATTCTCCATCCTCCTGGGATGGTACAGTATCGTCACTTTCACTGTTTTCCGATTCGGAGGCGCTGCTGCCTTCCTCCTCAGAAGAATCTTCGCTGGATGTTTCTTCCTCAGAAGAATCGCTTTCCGCTTCTTCATTAGAAGAATCAGACTCGGAAGAAGAATCAGATTCAGAGTTTCCTGCCGGTTCTTCTGCATTTTCTTCGTTCGCATTTTCCTCGGCTGTATTCTCTTCGTCTGCGTTATTCTCCGGCGTTTCTTCCGTCGAAGAAGTGTCCGGATTCTCCTCCGGTCCGCTTTCGTTTTGTTGTTCTTCGGTATTAGTTGAGTCTGCCACTTCTTCTCCGTTATCTTCAGCCTGTTCATTATTATTATTGAAAAATAACAACAGAATCCCAAAGAACAGAATAAGCACTGCTACTACACCGATCGCAGCATTTAAAACATTATTCATTCTCTTTTTCCTTTTCTTTTGAAAGCGTGAGCCGGATTCGTCGTTATAATTGTTGTTCGACATCTTATGATTCACCTGCCCCTATCGTATGTATTGCTTTTATAGTACAAAAACACGCCCTGCAGAGAGCACGTAACATGTTTTATCATAAAGGAAATACTTTCGGAAAACGAGGGAATATAGACCTATGATTTACATCCTCAAAACAGGGCGCCGTTTTTAGTTTTCATTGCTGCGTTGAACTTCTAGGCGATTTCAATGATTTTCACTTCTATGTCCCCGCCTGGTGTTGAAACCGTAACCTGCTCGCCGATCTGGCGTCCAAGCAGACTCTGGGCCATAGGAGAATCGTTAGAAATTTTCCCTTCAAGCGGATCAGATTCCGCACTTCCAACAATCGTATAACTTTCTTCATCCCCATTTGGCAGTTCTTTAAACCGGACCGACTTTCCGAGTGACACGACGGAGTTGTTGCTTGTATCTTCTTCAATAATAGCAGCGTTTTTCAGCATCTGCTCAATCTGGCCAACTCGTCCTTCTACAAAAGCCTGTTCATCTTTAGCAGCGTCGTACTCCGAGTTTTCGGACAAATCGCCGAAGCTTCTTGCAATTTTTATGCGCTCCACGACTTCCTGGCGCCGCTCCGTTTTTAAATATTCGAGTTCCTCTTCTAGTTTTTTTCTGCCTTCTTCTGTCATAAAATGCTGTTTTTCTTCTGGCATATTTTCACTCCTCTATTCAGTATAAAAATGTATCATATTTTAACTTGCTTTTATAGTATTTTACGTTTTACTGCTCACTTTCCCGGAAGGTGAATGCTTATTGCCACCCCGTCCCCTACAGGAAAAATATCGGTATGAAAATCTTTTCTTTCCACCAGCCAGCGGTTATATTTCCTTATTTTCTTCACCATCGGCTGTAATCGTTTAGGAATATCCGCTTCAGGGTCCGCAACCAAACCGCGGAACAGTACGTTGTCGCTAATAACAAGCCCACCAGGGGCCAGCAGCTGTTCGCATAATTGAAAATACTGCTGATATTGTCCTTTAGACGCATCTATAAATACAGCGTCAAACGCGCCTCTCTCTGAAAATTCCTCTTTCAGGTCCAAAGCATCGCCGAGAATAAATGCAGCCTGTTTCCGCCACGGACTGTTTTGGCGGTAATATTCTGCGCGCCTGTAGCGTTCCTCGTCTTTTTCCACCGAGATTATGGACGTTTCAGGCAGGGCAGCGGCCATACGCAAAGCAGAATAGCCAATCGCAGTTCCAATTTCCAACACTGAGTCCGGCTGTTTTAGCTGCAGCAGCCCAATCATGAATTGCAGCGCTTCTTCATCCATGATGGGGACCCGGTCCTGTGCCGCTTCTTCCATCATTTCCTCAAACCACGGCCGGGGCCCGAGCCCCAATTCTTTTCGGTATTCAATAAAATGGTTGTTTATATCCGGCATATTTTCGCCCGCTTTCCCAGCTATTGATTCTCCCACTCGCTTTCATACTTATTCTGTGTACGTGTATGCTGCTCGTACGTTTCGTTATATATAACATCCCCGTTCGGGCGGGCATAAAAGTATAGTGCCTTTGTGCGTTCAGGGCTCAAAGCTGCCTGTATCGACTGCGTTCCCGGACTTGCAATCGGTCCCGGAGGCAGCCCCCGGTTCCGGTATGTGTTATACGGGGAAGAAACCTGCAAATCCTTAAAGGATGTACGGAGCCTGTGTTCACCGAGCGCATATGCTACTGTAGGGTCCATCTCGAGGCGCATATTTTTCCCCAGCCGATTCTCGATTACTCCGGCAATCGGAGCCCGGTCTTCTGCCCGCATGGCCTCTCGTTCTACGATGGAGGCGATGGTCCATATCTCACGAACTGTCCAGGAGCTGTCCGCGATTTGATTCGAAAATTCTACCATAGTTTTGTTGGTGCGTTCAATCATATCCTTTATAATTACTTCAGCTTCCGGCGATTCACCGTAATACTCATACGTCTGTGGCGATAAATAACCTTCAAGCGCGTACCGAATTTCATTTTGATTGTTCGGCTGCTGTATAAATGAATATGATTCACTTAAAGAACGAATAAACGAATCATCTGTTGCTGTTTCCATAAATTTTTCTTCTGAAAAATCAGCATTCTTTGCGCTGATTCGTGCTATTTGTTCCAGGGACCGACCTTCGGGAACGGTAATAGAAACTACCGGCTCCTGAGCCTGCTCCCCCGCTTCAAGCGCCCCGGCTATTTCCCCGGCACTCATCGAAGCAGATAATCGGTATGTACCGGCTTTCAGGCTATCTGGACGTAAGTAGCTGTAGTATTGAAACACTCCAGCATGCCTGATCAGCTGCTGATTTTTAAGTTGCTCAGCCGCTGCTTCCGTCGAAGTGCCCTGTTCAATTACTACTGTCTGTTTTTCCCTGCTGTTTTCCGCCACCGGAAAAAGCATGTACAGCACATACAGGAGACCCGCAGCGACACTCATTAGGAATATAAGTCCCAGACCATAGAGCCCCGCCTTCCCTTTTTTCTTTTTAGATCTGCGGCGCCCGGTATATGAATATATGAGCGTTTTCATGAATGGATGTTCTCCTCTTAACCCCCCGGCTCAGCTACAGGGCAGGCATAATGATAAAGAAAAACACCGGAAGAAGATCCGGTGTGCTTCCTTTACGGTTAGAACAGGTTCTACTCCATTTCGTTAGCACTGTACGTGTTTACCATTTCTTCGACCATTTCCCATTCTTCATCAGACTCGATCGGGAAGAGGTTTATATCCGACTCGTCGCCCTCACCTTCCTCTTCATAACGGAAAGCAAAGACCTCCACTTCTTCATTGTCGGCATCGCTCGATGGGACTACTACAATGTAAGACTGCTCGCTTTCATCTGCATCGAACGTAAACAAAATATCAAATAAATGTTCATTGCCGTCCTCATCCGGAATGACAATTCGCTCTTTTTCTTCTTCCTCAGCCATTATATTTCACCTCTTTACTATAAGTTTGATTGATGATCCAAATAACTTTGCAAAATCATGACAGCTGCCATTTTATCTACGACTTTTTTGCGCTTTTTCCTGCTGACATCTGCTTGTAACAGTGTGCGTTCTGCCGCCTTTGTTGTCAAACGCTCATCATACATGGCTACCGGCAAGGAGGAAAATTCTTTAAGATTTTCTGCAAAAGCCTGGCACTCTTTTCCCCTGCCGCCAATTGTACCGTCCATGTTTTTAGGAAGGCCGACCACAAGCTGCTCTATTTCATTTTCTTTGACCAGTTCAAGAATACGCGGGAAGGCTTCGTCCGGCTCTGTCGTTTTCAAATGAATCGTTTCTATCCCCTGGGCTGTCCAGCCAAGCGCATCGGAAACGGCAATCCCGATTCTTTTCTTTCCGACATCGATGCCAAGCGCTTTTTTCACGAGGATATTTGGTGATCCTTTAAATAATGTCGAATTAATTCTTCAATTAATTCATCCCGCTCGAGCTGGCGGATGGTCGTTCTTGCTTCTTTATGGCGGGGGATATAAGCTGGATCGCCTGAAAGCAAATATCCCACAATTTGATTAATTGGATTATACCCTTTTTCCTCGAGCGCTTCATACACGCTGAGCAGAACTTCTTCGGCCTTCGGGTCGGAAGAATCTTCTTCTCGGTTAAAACGTACGGTCCGGTCGTTCGTATCCAATTCCTCCACCTCCTCAGATGACTTTTCACGAAATTTCATTTCATAAAAAGCAGAAGGGAGGAGAAGCTCCCTTCCTATACTGTGGTAATTAATATGGTTACTATATAGACGATTATATTGTACATGAGATAGGGGCAATTAGGAAAGGGATAAGATAAACTTCTTCGCTTCTTCTAATGCCTCGGCAAGCTTTTCGGGCTGTTTTCCCCCTGCCTGAGCCATATCCGGGCGGCCGCCTCCCCCGCCTCCGCACACTTCTGCTGCTTTTTTCACAATATCTCCTGCTTTATACCGTTCAGTCAGATCTTTGGTTACGCCGGCAATGAGCTGTACTTTTTCTCCTTCCGATGTTCCAAGCACAACAATACCGCTTCCAAGCTTCTGCTTGAGTTCGTCTACTGTCTGTCTTAGTGTATCTTTATCTGCTCCCGGAAGTTCTTTGGCAATCACCGGAATACCATTTATTTCTTCTGCCGCGTCTGCAAGATCACCGGCTTCGAGATTACTCAGCTTTTGCGACAATGATTCATTTTCTTTTTGAAGGCTTCTGATCTGCTCCTGCAGAGCTTCTGCCCGCTGTGGAATGTCGTCAACAGCACGGGCCCGGACGATGCTTCCTGTTTCCTCCAGCAGCTGTATTCTGCTTTCAACGTACTCATACGCATACCGGCCGGTAACAGCTTCTATACGGCGGGTCCCGGCCCCAATACCGGATTCTCCTGTAATCTTGAACACTCCAACTTCGGAGGTGCTTCCGACATGGCAGCCGCCGCACAGCTCGATACTGTAGTCACCGATCTGCACCACGCGCACTCTTTCTCCGTATTTTTCACCAAATAACGCAGTGGCCCCCATCTGTTTCGCTTCGTTGATGCCTTTTTCTTCAATAAGAACCGACATGTTGTACCATATTTTTTCATTCACCTGGTATTCAATCTGCTTTATTTCTTCTTCAGTGACCTGCCCGAAATGGGAAAAGTCAAAGCGTAGACGGTTGTCCGTCACAATTGATCCTGCCTGGTTTACGTGCTCGCCAAGAACGTCCTTAAGTGCCTGGTGCAGCAAATGGGTCGCTGTGTGGTTTTTGATAATGCTGCTTCTCGTATTTTCTTCGATGGATGCTCTGACGTGCATTCCTTTGCGAAGAGATCCTTTCTCGATCCGTACCGTATGAAGATGCTGGCCATTTGGAGCTTTTTGAACGTCTTCCACTACCGCTTCCACTCCTGATACCTCATTTACGATCGTGCCGCGGTCTGCCACCTGTCCGCCGCTTTCCGCATAGAACGGGGTTTTTTCCAAGATAAGCTGCACCTGTTCCCCGGCGCCGACTGTGTCCACGATTTCTTTGTTGTGGATCAGCGCCTGAACATTTGTTTCTACATCAAAATGCTCGTAGCCAACGAACGTGCTGGTCGTTTCTATATCTGTCAGAAGTGCTTCCTGGGTCTGCATCGAACCGCTGTCTTTTCTCGCAGCCCGCGCCCGGCTCCGCTGCGCTTCCATTTCCACTTCGAATTCCTCGTTATCTACCGCAAAGCCTTCGTCCACTACGTATTCTGCCGTTAAGTCAGGCGGGAATCCGTACGTATCATACAGACGGAATACGTCCTTGCCGGAGATAACGGTCTCACCTTTGCTGCGGGCTCTTTCTGTCACCTGCTTCAGCATTTTCAACCCATCGTTCAGCGTTTCATGGAAACGTTCTTCCTCCGTTTTTACCACACGTTCAATAAAGGATTGTTTTTCACGAACCTCCGGATAGTAATCTTCCATAATCTCACCCACGACGCCTACAAGCCTGTGCATAAACGGCTCCTCCTGCCCGAGCCAGCCGGCATAACGTACCGCACGGCGGAGCAGGCGGCGCAAAATGTAACCGCGTCCTTCATTGGACGGCAGGGCCCCGTCCCCGATGGAGAAGCTGACTGTCCGTACGTGATCAGCAATCAAACGAAAAGCAATGTCCTGCTCTTCATTTTCTCCATACGTTCTTCCGGACACTTCTTCTACCTTTCGGATGATCGGCCGGAAAAGATCAGTATCAAAGTTTGTCGGCACGTCCTGAACGAGAGTTACAAGCCGTTCCAGCCCCATGCCCGTATCAATGTTTTTCTTTGGAAGAGGTGTATACGTATCATCGGCATTATGATTGAACTGCGAAAATACGAGATTCCATACTTCTAAATAACGCTCATTTTCGCCTCCTGGGTACAGTTCAGGATCGCGTGGATCGTCCCCCCAGGCGTCTCCGCGGTCATAGAAAATTTCCGTATTTGGCCCGCTCGGTCCCTGGCCGATATCCCAGAAGTTTTCTTCGAGCCGGATTACCCGTTCTTCAGGAAGTCCGATAATTTCCCGCCAGTATTGATAAGCCTCATCGTCTTCAGGATGCACGGTAACTGACAGCCGGTCTGCATCAAAGCCTATCCAGCGCTCTGACGTTAAAAATTCCCAGGCCCATTCGATGGCTTCCTTTTTAAAATAGTCACCGATCGAGAAATTACCGAGCATTTCAAAAAATGTATGGTGTCTCGTTGTTCTTCCGACATTTTCAATATCATTTGTCCGGATTGATTTTTGAGCGTTCGCAAGGCGCGGGTTTTCAGGGATCACCCGGCCATCAAAATATTTTTTCATCGTAGCGACACCGCTGTTGATCCACAAAAGCGTCGGGTCTTCGTGTGGAACAAGCGAAGCACTCGGTTCAATCGTGTGTCCTTTTTCCTCAAAAAAGTCCAAAAAGCGCCGCCGGACTTCAGTAGATGTTAATGCTGGCATTATTGATCAGCCTCCCGTGAATTTTTCACTTTCGTTTATATCACATTAAAAAACCCGCCCCTGAAAACAGGGACGAGTGTGCTCGCGTTACCACCCTGGTTGCCACATATCAAGCGGCCAACTCAGCATCCGTAACGTGGATGATCCGGCAGGGTTTGCCTGCACTCCGGAGCAGCGTTCGGGCGGGTTATTCTCCGGCAGTTTCAGCCGCTGCTGCCGGTCTCTGTGTGAATATACCCGCCGTACTCGTTCCATCACTGTTTTTGTTATTCTGTTTCAGTTATATCGGAAACCGTATTTTCTGTCAAGCCTGGTCTTCCGGATCTTCTTCCCGGTATTTCAGTCGTTCCTTCAGGTACGAATAGCGTTCATTTTTTGATTCCTGCTTTACGGCATACATGAACGCTTCTTTTTCGCCGCAGAGAATTAAATAATCCTTCGCCCGTGTGATCGCTGTGTACAATAAATTACGGCGCAGCATCCGCCGGTAGGACATCAGCATCGGCACAACTACAATAGGAAACTCGCTTCCCTGCGCCTTATGAATAGAAGTACAGTAGGCAAGAGTGATTTGTTTGAGGTCCTGGCGCGTGTAACTGACTTCCTTTTCGTCAAAGGAAAAAACAACCTGCATTTCTTTATCGACAGTTTCTTTTGCTTCAAAGACAGTTTCGAGCACGCCTTTATCCCCGTTATATATGCCTTCTTCGCCGTTATTTACAAGCTGAAGAACGATATCATCCTTCTGATAAACAGCGTCACCGAAGGTTACACTCCGTTTCTGCGGCGTCCGGGGGTTAAACATCTCCTGCAGACGTTCGTTCAGGGCGTGGATGCCCGCCTCCCCCCGGTACATCGGGGCAAGCACCTGAATATCCATCGGATCGTAGCCCTTCCGGATGGCGCCGGCACACGTTTTCTCCACCACATCGGCCACCTGTGATTTTGAGCACGGGAAAAACCGGCGGTCTTCAAACGGCTGCTCGAAGTCGTCCGGCAGCCCTCCTTCTTTCATCGCATGGGCTAATTCTACAATTGATGACTGGTTCGTTTGCCTGTATACCACTGATAAGCTCACAGTTGGTATGGTACCTGCTTCAAGAAGATCTCCGAGCACCTGGCCCGGGCCTACCGAAGGCAGCTGGTCTTCGTCCCCAACAAAAATTACTTTCATTCCTTTCGGCACCGCCCGAATCAGCTGATTGGCAAGCCACATGTCCACCATCGAAACTTCGTCAACAATCAGCAGCTCCCCTTCAAGTGGCTCGTACTCATCCTTTTCAAACAGCTCATTTTCCCCTTCTCCGCTGAATCCGAGCAGCTTATGAATTGTCACCGCCCGCAGGCCGGTGGATTCTTTCATTCGCTTTGCCGCCCGTCCGGTCGGGGCTGCAAGCAATACTGGAAAAGGCTTCTTCCCCGAATATTCCGAAGGATCAAGAGAAATATCGTAGAGGGAGGCGTACACTTCTACAATGGCCCGGATGATCGTGGTCTTGCCAGTCCCCGGCCCTCCTGTAAGAAGCATCAATGGTTTTTCCATAGCCGTTTGTATCGCTTCTTTCTGCTGATCAGCATACTCAATATCGAACTTCTCCTCCACTTCCCCGAGTGCCTGCAGCAGATCCGCCTGGGAATATTCTTTTTCCTCCGCTTCCTCCTGAAGCTTATGTACCCTGCTTGAAAAACCTTTTTCCGCAAAATACAAAGAGGCGATATAAACACGGCTATCGTCGATCTGCACCCGCTCTTCGTTTACGAGCTCCTGCAGTACAAGCTTCAGCTCCTGCTGATCAATGGTAACGGCAGGGTCTGCAAGCAGCTGCTCTGCGCTATCGAGCAGCTGCTGCTTTGGGATATACACATGCCCGTCCTGCATCGTCCGCTCGTACAGCTCAAACAACACCCCTGCCTTTAAACGGCTTGGGTCGTTTTTTTGTATGCCGGTGTTTTCCCCTAGACGGTCTGCTTTCGTAAAGCCAACACCGTCTACGTCCCAGACAAGCTGGTACGGATCATGCTGAATGATGTCAAGGGTCTGCTCGCGGTACTGGTTGTATATTTTCACGCCAAGGTCCGTACCGAATCCGTAGCGCACTAAAAGCGTCATGGCATGCTCCATACCTTGATTTTCGAGCATGGCGGTACGAATTTGTTTACGTTTTTCTTCGTTCAGGCCAGGAATCTTTTCGAGGGCTTCCGGACGTTCGAGCACTTCATCAATCACTCTGGCCCCAAAGCGATCGACCAGTTTTTCTGCTGTTTTTGGCCCGATGTACGGGAACCGGTCACTCGATAAATAATCAATTAATGCGGAACGTTCGGTCGGTATCTCTTTTTGGTATGAGACGACCTGATACTGGGTGCCAAAGCGCGGATGCTGTTTAATTTCACCGCTAAAACGATATCGTTCGTTTGCCTCCACTGTCGGAAGGATGCCAACGATAGTCGTTGTGGTTTCTTCAAAGGCGGGTATCGATTCTTTAATTTTTACTTTCGCTACCGTATAGCCGTTTTCTTCATTGCGGAATATAACGTGCTGCACTGTTCCGAGGACATAGGGTTCAAGCAGCTCCTGTTCATCATATCCGTTCTCCATAGCACCACCTCACTTTTCGCCGAGCAGCTGCTGAACCTGCTGTCTGCCGTTCTCTGCCAATGCATGTTCAGGCTCTGATTCAAGTGCTTTCTCGAAGCAGCTGAGCGCTTCTTCCACCCGTTCATTAAACAGGGCAGCCACTCCCAGATTATAGTGGGCGTCGGCATGATCCGGATCCTGCTCCACCACTTTTCTAAATTCTGCTTCAGCCTGGTCGACTTCCTCCTGCTGGGCGAGCGACAGTGCATAATAATATCTTGCTTCAGCGTCCGATTCATCGAGCTCCACGGAACGCTTGAAATTGGCAATCGCATATGGAAGACGATCGGACTGCAGATAACTCAGTCCGAGCATGAAAAACAGGCTCGAGTCTTCAAGCCCCTGCTGCTGGGCCCCTTTATACATTGTAATAGCCTCGGCGTATTCCTCCCGGTTATATAATACATTCCCGGCCCCGTAATAGGCTGTTGCGGCTGTTTCGTCTATCTGCAGTGCCTTCGTAAAAAAACGGATTGCTTTGTCGTCTTCACCGGCTTCGGCAAGCAGGTTACCAAAGTTTATGTACGCGACAGGGTCATTCGGCTCTGCTTCCATCTGCTCATTCAAAAGCCTGGCCGCTTCTTCAAAATCCCCATTTTGCAAAAGCTCCATCGCCTGCTGATTCTTATCCATACTATCATCCTTTTCAAATCTTCTTTCTATATTATTTCACGATCCCGGGTGATTGAAAAGCCTTCCCACCATACAGGAAGAATCAAGAAAAAGGAAAACGTTATGTTGCAACGCTTTCCTTCATCATGGCTTTTTCTATTGTTGCGCCTCCAAGACACACATCGCCGTCGTAAAAGACAACGGCCTGCCCCGGCGTGACTGCCCGCTGTGGTTCATCAAACTCTACAAGAAGTTCCCCATCTGCCTTCTGGTGAACGGTTACTCCCTGGTCCTTCTGACGGTACCGGAATTTTGCCGTGCATGAAAACGGAAAGGCTTCCGGTTTATGAATCCAGTTGGGTTCAGAGGCGGTCAACTGTTCTGAATACAGCCGCTCGTGATTGCCGCCCTGGCCGACAA
Source organism: Marinococcus salis (assembly GCF_054971365.1). Lineage (NCBI taxonomy): Bacteria > Bacillati > Bacillota > Bacilli > Caryophanales > Bacillaceae > Marinococcus > Marinococcus salis. The sequence goes on from NZ_JBQOJB010000003.1 coordinate 199,268, forward strand.
TCAAGACGTTGCGCTCCATGTCTTTATCGACGACGAACCACGGCTCCCCGGAGCCGCCGATGCCAAGTCCCTGCCGCTGGCCGAGTGTATAGTACATCAGACCGTCGTGACGGCCTTTCACCTCACCCTCCGGACTTTCCATGTTACCTGGCTGGGCTGGAAGATACTCCTGCAGGAAATCCTTGAAATTCCGCTCTCCGATAAAGCAGATCCCCGTGCTGTCTTTTTTTCCAGCCGTTTCAAGACTCCGTTCTTCTGCCATTTTCCGGACTTCGGATTTATCATACTCTCCGAGTGGGAACAGCACGCGGCTCAGCTGTTCTTCACTTAACTGGTTCAAAAAATACGTCTGGTCTTTGTTATTATCTAAGCCGCGCAGCAGATACGTGCCGTTTTCCGTATGTTCCACTCGTGCATAGTGGCCGGTAGCAACGTAGTCGGCGCCGAGGTCAAATGCGTGATCGAGAAACGCCCGGAATTTTATTTCTTTGTTGCACATTACGTCAGGGTTCGGCGTACGACCGGCTTTATATTCCTCCAGAAAGTACGTAAAAACCCGATCCCAGTATTCTTTTTCAAAATTCACGGCATAGTATGGTATATCCAGTTGATTGCATACTGCAATGACGTCTTCGTAGTCCTCCGTCGCCGTACACATCCCAGACTCATCTGTATCATCCCAATTTTTCATGAAAATACCGAGCACTTCATAGCCCTGTTCTTTTAACAGGGCTGCTGTGACAGAAGAATCCACTCCCCCGGACATTCCTACGACAATTCTTGTATCTGCATTAGTCATTTCAGAGCCTCCTTTTCTTTCATTTTCCGGCTGATTTTCGCTGCCGCCCGCGCTACAGTTTTCATATCTTCCACGGTGTTTTTATAACCAAAACTAAACCGGACAGATTCATAAATACGGGCATCTTTTCCGTACATTGCTTCGAGGACATGAGACGGTTCTACAGTCCCAGCGGTGCAGGCCGACCCGCTTGAAACAGCTACGCCCTCCATATCCATTTGCACAAGAAATGCTTCAAGCTGAATCCCGGGAAAATATATATTTAAAATATGCGGGCTTTTTTCTGCATATTCTCCGTTGATCCGGTATGCTGCCCCGCTGCGTCCGAGCTCGGATAAGAAAGCCTTGCCGAGCACTTCAAGCTCCTGCCTCCGTTCGGGCATACTATTCATCTGCAGCTCCACGGCTCTGGCAAAACCATCGATAGCGGCTACGTTTTCTGTACCTGCCCGGCGCCTTCTTTCCTGTTCTCCGCCTGTTAGTTCCGGGCGGAGCTTTGCGCCCTTGCGTACGAATAAACAGCCTGCTCCCGCAGGGCCATTGATTTTATGAGCTGTCATCGTCGCCATCGTCACCGGTGTCTCTGCCACGCTAAATGGCAGCTGCCCATATGCCTGAACCATGTCGGTATGAAAAGCAATACCTTTTTCTGCCAGCGTTTCAGCAGCTTCAAGCACGGGCTGGACAACCCCAGTCTCATTATTTACATACATTAATGAAACAAGTATCGTTTCGTCGGTCACAGCTGCCATCAACTTTTCCACCGAAACGATTCCCTGCTCATCAGGCTCAACATAGGTAACCTGAAAGCCTTCTTTTTCCAGCGCCTGAGCCGTGTGCAGAACAGCGTGATGCTCGATGGCACTTGTCACCAGATGGCTGCCTTTCTCACGGTTGGCGTGCATATACCCGCGGAGTGCCAGGTTGTTGCTTTCAGTTCCTCCACTCGTCCATATGATTTCTTTAGGGCTTGCACTTATAGATGAGGCCAGCATACGGCGGGCCGCATCGAGTCTCTTTCTCGCCCGGCGCCCATATTGATGGACGCTCGATGGATTTCCTGCCGGCTCTTGCATAGACTCGATCATGACCTCAGCCACTTCCGGGCGAAGCGGTGTTGTAGCCGCATGGTCTGCGTATATAGCGGACATATTTTTCTCCTCCTACTGGAGTTATTACATGTAATCGGAATAACATTATTTTTTACATTAACAAATAGGAGATTTTTTGTCTATTTCCTTGCCTATGCTTTCTTATCACGTGTAATATATATTTTGTTTCCTATTATTTTATGAAAGTGCGGGATGTGTGAGTGAAAAATGTTTGGCTGCTCCGGCCTTTACCTAACGGCACCAACCAGCTGCATAATTTTTTAGAATATGACTTTATCGCCATTGGATACCCTGTCGGCAAATCCTTAAATGGCCTCAGTTACGAAAAAGTTAAAAAAGAATTAGCCCGTTTTGATATGGATGAAGGCGCCACTAATGTATATAATTTTATTTCCCAGATGAAAATAGACGACCTTGTCATCGTGCCGGACGACAATAGCCGTGACGTGTATTTCTGTACGGTCACTTCACAATACATTTACGTACCAAACGTTGATAATCAAAAAAAAGGGCTCGGTTATCCCCACCAGAAAACCGTCAATTGGTTTTTTAACAAAGAGCCGCTCAACCGCAATGATTTCAGTAAGGAACTGCAGGCCTCCTTGCGTTCACCAAAAACCATTACAGATTTAACTCATCATCTTGACGTGCTGAATGAAATTATTTTCGATGTGGCATTTATCAGCGGCGGGGTCCTGAAGGGCAAAGCAATTGAAACCGTCAGGGAAATGCTCGAAGAAGACCAAACGGTCGACACCCGGCTCCGGGCGGCCGAGCTTGCGCTTAAATACGACCTTTAATGTAATAGCCAGTATATCTGCAGAGATGCAGCATTTCTTACCAATTAAAGAGGAGCTTCAATATTTCTGTTACTACAGTATAGATGAATGCTGCCCATAGAAAGGTCGGCAGATGAGCCGACTCTTCTGTCGGCATTTCTTTTTTCAGCACATTAAATATCATGGCCCCTGCAATGACCGCAAACGTGATGGCCAGAACGATTTCCGGCAGTGTAAATATGATGGCAAATACCCATCCGAATAAAATACCTCCTGCCAAATAATATCTTCCCCGTCTATACCGGCCTGCATCTTCCCGGTGCAGATCATGCGAAATAGCCATAAAGTGCAAGCCAATTGCCACCCCATAAAAGACTGTCTGAAGGCCTTCTACATCAGAACCAAATACTGTATAGGCCACCATACTGTTGTAAAGGGCAAAAAAAGCCACCTGGATCCAGAAAAACTGGCCTTCTCCCCTTTCAGTTGAATGATAAGCTCGGACAGCAAAGTTATGAATTATAAAGTAAACAACAAGTCCAATCAGGCTGAGCAAATAAAACTCTGACTCAAACGTTAGACCACGAAAAGAACTCTCTCCATATTTGCTTTGCTCGTCATGCAGATATGGAAGTATATATACAAAAATAAATGCTACGGCCACTCCCCCGGAAAATGACAACCAACTAAAACGGCCGATCTTGTCAGAGGATATCAATTTATCTGCAAATAACTGGATGAGTAAAAAAATTACAACGACGATAATATTTTCTACGGCCACGGTTACTTCCCCCTTAAAGCTCTTATCATAAGAAATCTCCATGCCAGATGCGGCATGGAGATTTCGCACGTATACTTGTCATACCTTCAAGGATTAGATATAAAACATATAGTTTTCCTGTTCTTCATCTCCCTGATACTCCGCCAGATAATCAAGCGTGGTACTATCGAGTACATCCTTTACAGCGTCCCGGATTTTCAGCCACAAATCCCGTTTAGCCGGCTCTTCATCATCGAGAACTTCGACTGGGCTGATTGGTCCTTCAAGCACGCGGATAATGTCACCGGCTGTAATATCTGCCGGTTCTTTCGAGAGCATGTAGCCGCCATAGGCTCCTCTTACGCTTTTAACAAGACTGGCGTTTCGAAGCGGAGCAATCAGCTGCTCTAAATAGTGTTCGGAAAGGTTATGGTCACGGGCGATTGATTTTAAGGACGTCGGACCACTCCCATGCTTTCTGGCAAGCGCCATCATAATCGTCAATCCGTATCTGCCTTTAGTTGAAATTTTCAATACCTTCATTCCTTCCTGTCAGGCCTGTCAGTACCTGTTACGTCTTCAGTAATCCTGCTGATTGATACTTAGTTTTATCCGTCTGCTGTACGGTTTCTAATGCTGATAAAAACAGTTGGAATTAATGCCAGTATACCATACCTGCAGCCCGCTGTTCATCCTCATAACTGAGAAATCATGATACAATTTCTATGTGAAGTGTTTACGAAAGGAGAAACTCCATGTCATCCAAACAACCTCTCGCCTTCCGGATGCGGCCTGCCTCCATCGAAGAGGTAGCTGGCCAGGATCATATTCTCGGGGAAGGAAAAATGATTGCCCGAATGGTGGAAACAAGAAAGCTTTCCTCTATGATTTTATATGGCCCGCCGGGTACAGGGAAAACTTCCATTGCCTCCGCTATCGCCGGAAGCACAGACATTGCCTTCAAAAAAATGAATGCCGTCATGAATAACAAAAAAGACATGGAGCTTGCTGTTCAGGAAGCTAAAATGTCCGACCAGCTGATTGTCATTATGGATGAAGTACACCGGCTCGATAAAACAAAACAGGATTTTTTGCTTCCCTACCTCGAAAGCGGCTTAATTATTATGATCGGCGCCACTACTGCTAACCCCTATCATGCGATTAATCCAGCTATACGAAGCCGGACGCATATATTTGAAGTGCTGCCTCTGTCCGTTCCCGAAATGAAGCAGTTGATCGAGCGCAGCCTCATTGACTCGCAGAATGGTATGGGAACGTACAAGACAGAAATCACTGAGGAAGCAAAAATGCACCTGGCAGAAGCAGGCGGAGGAGACGTACGCGCCGCTCTCAATGCGCTCGAGCTCGCCGTACTCAGCACCCAGCCCGATAGCAACGGAATCATCCATATTACTCAGGCAGTCGCCGAGGAATGCATTCAGCAGAAGCGGTTTACCCATGATAAAGACGGGGATCACCACTATGACGTCCTCTCCGCCTTCCAAAAATCCATTCGGGGCAGCGACCCTGATGGCGCCCTCCATTATTTGGCAAGGCTGATCGAAGCAGGGGATTTAACCAGTATCGGCCGCCGGCTGATTGTAACCGCCTATGAAGACATCGGTCTTGCCAACCCACAGGCCGGCCCGAGGGCCCTGGCTGCTGTCGAAGCCGCCGAACGGCTAGGTTTCCCAGAAGGGCGGATACCGCTTGCGGATGCCGTAGTGGAATTATGTCTTTCACCAAAATCAAACAGCGCTTATAAAGCCCTCGATGCTGCCCGCGAGGCGATGCTAAAAGCAGGCACGCCAGCCATTCCCCCTCATCTTCGGGATTCACATTACAAGGGCGCTGACGCTCTGGGACGTGGCAAAGGCTACGAATACCCTCACAATGATGAACGCGGCTGGGTGCCGCAGCAGTATCTCCCGGATAAATTAAAAAACGACCAGTATTATGAGCCGAAAGACAACAGCAAATTTGAGAAAGCCCTGGCTGACGTTTACCGCCAGATTAAGCCAGCAAGGAGGAAGCCATAAGCTGTTTTAATGCCGCCAGCGCTTTTACAACCCATTACTGCACCTAAAAAAGACGCCCCATCCGAGGCGTCTTTAATTTACATTCTGGCTGTCATTGTCCATTGCTTCTCCGGCCAGCTGGGCCGGAAGCCTTAAATTAAAAGCTGTTCCGGCACCGGGAGCAGAATCCACCTCCAGCGTTCCTTTAAAATCTTCCACAAGTTGAAAGACTGTCATCATCCCAAGACCGGTCCCGTTTGATTTGGTTGTATAAAAAGGACTGCCGATTTTCTCCAGCTGTTCTTCACTCATGCCGCTGCCGGTATCTTTAATTTTTACCTCGAAATAAGGTTCTTTACCCCATTCCATAAAAGTCTCCACCCGCAGCACACCTCCATCCGGCATTGCTTCCAGGCCATTTTTAATCAGGTTGACAAACACTTGCGATAATTTCTTCCGGTCTCCGATTATTTCAGGAATATCATCAAAATTAGTATAAATAAACGTTTTGTTTTTTACCGCCTGCTGGCTGTACAGCTCCAGCAGCTCTTCAAGCAGGCTGTTTACCTGAATACTGTGTTCGTCGCCAGCGCGCGTTGGCCTGGCAAGGCCGAGCAAATCTTCGACGATGCTGTTCATGCGGTCAATTTCGCTTAGTACTAAATCATAATGCTGGATATCCTTTTCTTTATTTGCAGACTGGCGGAACAGCTGCACAAATCCTTTAATCGTCGTAAGCGGGTTTCTAATTTCATGAGCAAAGCCTGCTGACAGCTGGCCGACCATTTTTAGTTTTTCACTGCGGACAAGTTCATTTTCCATATCCTTCTTTTCTGTAATATCGTTAAATATAAGCACAATCCCCTCAGAGGATTCCCGGGCATCTACAGCTGGAAGAGGGGTCATATTTACTAAAAACGTCCGGTTTTTTCCACTGATCGGAACTACAATTTCTTTCATTTCAATCTGCATATCTTTCAGGTGGTTCTCTTCTATTTTCTCCGCAAATTCCCGAAAATCTTCAGACTTCTGCATCACCTCGCGGACAGAAGAACCAAGGGCTTCTCTCCTGTCCAGCCCAAACAGCTTTTCGCACATCGCGTTAAATGTAGTAATATTCATGAAATCCCTGGAGACAGCTATTACTCCATTATCAGTCGTTTCCAGAATCATGGTAGACTGGCGGTGCCCCCGCTCCCTCTCTTCAAGCTGCTCTGACATGTGGTTAAATGTATTAGTCAGCACATCCACCTCTTCGTAAGCATTGGCCTGCAGCGGGAATACCTTTTTACCAATCGCAAAACGGCTTGTCGCTTCCGCGAGGCGTTCCACAGGATGTACGATGTATTTGGACAGCTTAAAAACGGCAAATACCGTAATAATTAAAACAATGCTGAATACAAACAGATAACTGTAGATAAGCTGCCGGAGGTTTGCATAAAATCCGCTTTTGGGCACCGTATAGCCGACATACCATTCGTTTGCCAGACTGCCTACATTCTCTACAGGAGTGATCACAGAGACATCGTTTCCATGCTCAATCAGCTGATCTTCCTGCCCGGTGCTCAGCTCTTTAATAGAATTCTCTTCCATGCCCTGCTCATCGAGGAAGCTTTCTTCAAGCACATAGCCCGAATTAGGATAGGCAATGTATTCCCCTTCGTTATTAACTACAAAGGCCTGACCGGAGAAACGCTCGTGTTCTCCCATTTTATTCAAACGCTGCCAGAGCACTTCCCATAGCGCATTTTCATTGATGGAAGGAGAGATTACAGCGGTCACGCTGCCTGCATCGTTTTCTACCGGAGCTGCCAAGGGAATAATCGGCTGCTTTAAGATTGGGTCTATAAACGCTTCTTCAAGTGTGGGGTTCCCTGCTCTCGCTTTTTGGTACCATATGCGGTCAGAAACATTTTTCCCTATTACTTCGTCCCGGGTGGAGGTAACAATATCCCCATTTGTGTCTATGTAAACAATACCCATATATAAATTTTCTGCTTCCACCATTTGTTCGAGCTCATTACGTATACCGGACGGCGAGGCACTTTCATCCTGCAAAACAGGATTCATCGTCATCATATCCAGATCATTCATTCGTTCCGACAAAACGCTCTCCATCGTTAACGATAAATTATTGGCCAGTGAAAATAAAGAACCCTCAAGCTGGGATTCCATCTCTGAACGCTGGGATTCGAACAACACCACTCCAAAAATTAACAGCGGAAGCGCTGTTATGATTAAAGTGATTACTAAAAGTTTAGAGCGGAGCTTTCTCAATGTATGTTCACCTGCGTTTCTCTTACTGCCGTGAAAGCCTGCCCGTCCTGGCGGGTTTATGTAAAAAACCTCCGGTGCACTATTCACGCGCCGGAGGATGCATAACAATTTAAGTAAAACAGGAAGAGTCCCAATGTGCCGTCAAACGAACTTGTTTTTGAACCTGCTCATGGCAGGTGGGTGCCTTGCTTGTTCGTTCATACTTCCTCAAATATTAAGGCTTGTACTCCAGAACAAGACGTCAGGCTCCCAATGTGAAAGTGTTGGCTCAAAACGATCAGTGCTTCACGAACACCTCAGGACTCTTCACATTGTTTGATTATATATTAGCACTTTCGTATAATTCGGTCAAGAACGTTACTATATCATTCCAAGGTGCCCCGCCGCATCTTAAAAGGAGCAGACAATGTCAGAAACACTTGCCCGGCTTAATGCAACGTATACGGAACAAGTAATTGAAAATTTCCAGAAAAAGCGGATTCCTGTGGAAGTCCCTCTTTGTTTAAAAGAAGACCACATCGCTTACGGCCAGGAGATTTCTTATCCTCTTAAAGAAGTGCTCGACGTTTCCTACCGATATGAACCCGGGAAAATAGGCTTTCTTTATGTTCATACGATTCAGGGCATCCGCACTTTTCAGATCAATTCAGACCCCGGAGCTTTTGTCGAGCAGTTCCACCGCCTTGACCACCTATAGCTTTTAGTCGTCTTCGTCCTCTTCTTCAACTACATCAAGTTTGAGATGCAGCTCCTCGAGCTGTCGGCTACTCACTTTTCCTGGCGCCTGGGTTAATGGATCAGTGGCGCTGGCCGTTTTCGGGAAGGCAATCGTATCTCTCAGGTTATTTCTGCATGCAAGAATCATGACGATCCGGTCAAGGCCAAACGCTATGCCGCCGTGTGGTGGTGCACCGTAATCAAAGGCTTCCATAAGAAAATCGAACTGTTCTTTCGCTTCATCCTTATTAAATCCAAGAGCCGTAAACATTCTTTCCTGCAGCTCTTTTTCATAAATGCGCTGCGATCCCCCGCCAATTTCGTATCCATTCAAGACAAGGTCGTATGCCTCTGCCCGAATGTCTTCTGGTTTTGTCTCAAGCAGGTGGGCGTCGCCTTCCACCGGTCGTGTAAACGGATGGTGCATAGCTACATAGCGGTCTTCGTCCTTGTTGTATTCCATCAATGGAAACTCTGTGACCCACAGGAAATTAAACTTGCTGCGGTCGATCATATCCAGCTCTTTTCCAAATTTCAGGCGCAGAGCACCAAGGGAATCCCAGACCACCTGGTGGGTGTCTGCTCCAAAGAATAGAAGATCTTCTGCTTCCGCCCCCAGCGCTTCCCGAAGCGACGCTGTTTCCTCTTCGCTTAAAAACTTCGCGACTGGCCCTTTGAGCTCGTTTTCCTCTACCTTCAGCCAGGCAAGCCCTTTAGCCCCGTAAGCGGCCACAAACTCTGCCAGGTCATCAATTTCCTTCCGGGACATTTTATTGGCCACGCCTTTAACATTCAGCCCTTTTATAATGCCTCCCGAAGCCGCGGCATTTTTAAATACTTTAAAATCACTATCCTTTAAGATTTCAGTCAGCTCCACAAGCTCCATGCCAAACCTGGTTTCCGGCTTGTCAGAGCCGTAGCGGTTCATCGCTTCATAGTATGTCATACGCGGGAAGGGCGTTTCAATGTCTACTCCACGTGTTTCCTTTACCAGTCCGGCCATCATTGTTTCCATCATCGAAAAGAGATCCTCTGTATCCAGAAAAGCTGTCTCAATATCCACCTGGGTAAACTCCGGCTGCCGGTCGGCCCGCAAATCCTCATCACGGAAACAGCGCACAATCTGGTAATAACGTTCAAAACCTGAAACCATTAACAGCTGTTTAAACAATTGCGGAGACTGTGGCAGAGCATAAAACTCCCCGGGGTGAACCCGGCTTGGCACCAGGTAGTCTCTTGCCCCTTCAGGCGTGCTTTTGGTAAGCATCGGTGTCTCCATGTCGAAAAAGTCATGATCATCCAGAAAACGGCGGATAAACTTTGTCGTCTGGTGACGGAGCTTGAACGTTTCCTGCATGTCCGGGCGGCGGAGATCAAGGTAGCGGTAGCGGAGCCGGACGTCTTCAGAAACGTTAGTGTCTGCTTCGATCTGAAACGGCAGCGGCTTCGAGGCATTCATAATCGAAAGCTCATCAACACGCACTTCTACCTTCCCAGTCGGAATTTTTTCATTGTACGTTTCCTCGTCACGTTGAACGACAATTCCTTCTACGTCGAGCACATATTCGTTGCGGACCCTTTCCGCTGCGTTCAGTGCTTCCTTGGACTGTTCAGGGGTCGCTACTATCTGCACAATTCCTGAGCGGTCCCTGAGATCAATAAAAACGACCTGTCCCAAATCCCGGCGGGTCTGGGCCCATCCCTTCAATCGTACTTTTTCGCCTATCAGCGCTTCTTGAATGTCTCCGCAATAATGCGTCCGTCCTATCATTGTGCCTTCCTCCTTGTGCGTTTCTGCATAGTAGTAATAAAAGCAGACAGCGGCACTTCTTCCTGCGCGCCGGTCTCCATATTTTTAATGTTGACTGCTTCTGCTTCTAGTTCATCGTCGCCGATTACTACAGTGAATGTACTGTTTGTACGGTCTGCCGCTTTAAACTGGGCTTTTGTTTTCCGGTCCATATAATCCTTATCAGCTTTGATTCCTGCTGTCCGAAGCTCATGTACCAGGGATACAGAACGTTTTTTAGCTTCCTCTCCCAGGGCAACAATGTAGCAGTCCAGATTTTTTTCTGCAGGGAGCTCTACATTCTGTGTGTCGAGTGCCATCAGCAGCCGTTCAATGCTAAGGGCAAAACCAATGCCCGGCGTATCCGGCCCGCCAATATCCCCGATCAGCCCGTTGTAGCGACCGCCGCCCATTAGCGTTGTAATTGCTCCAAAACCTTCTCCCTCAATCATAATTTCGAAGGCTGTATGGGTGTAATAATCCAGTCCTCGTACAAGGTTTGCGTCCACCTCATAAGGAATGCCCATTTCATCAAGCATTGTTTTAACCTGGTCAAAATAGCTGCTTGATTCTTCATTCAAATGCTCAAGAATGGAAGGGGCGTCCACCATCAGTGGATGGTCTTTATCCTTTTTACAGTCCAGGATCCGGAGTGGGTTAGTGTGCAGGCGCTCCTGGCAATCACTGCAGAATTCCCCGATCCGTGGTTCAAAATGAGATACCAGTGCTTCCCGGTGAGCCTTCCGGCTTTCTTTATCCCCAAGGCTGTTCACCACCAACTTTAGGCCCTTAAGGTTCATTTCTTCATAAAACTGCATCGCAAGACCGATAACTTCTGCATCAATCGCAGGATCCGCGCTTCCGATTGCTTCTACACCGAACTGTACAAACTGCCGCATCCTTCCGGACTGCGGGCGCTCGTAGCGGAACATCGGCCCGGTGTAATATAACTTCACCGGCTGTCCGGCCCAGCCATACATTTTGTTCTCCACGTAAGAACGAACGATTGAAGCTGTGTTTTCAGGACGGAGTGTCAGCTGTCTTCCGCCTTTATCTTCGAACGTATACATTTCTTTTTGTACTATGTCCGTAGAATCCCCGACACCCCTCGCAAACAGCTCAGTTTGTTCAAAAATTGGAGTTCTTATTTCACTGTAGTTGAACCGGCTGCAGATATCGTCGATTCTTTGTTCAATAAACTGCCATTTTTCCGACTCACCCGGCAGTATATCCTGGGTTCCTCTTGGAATTCGATAAGCCATGCTCTTTCCTCCCTTTATCTTTTCAGTCTTTCCACATAAAAAACCGTCCCTCATGAATCATGAGGGACGGTTGATCCGCGTTGCCACCCTAATTGAAACGACACTCGTTTCCGCTTTATGCCTGTAACGAAGGCGCACGTTTATTCCTACCGGCTGCTCGGCAGCATTCGAAATAAAACCTACAAAGTGTCTTTCAACAGGGGAGAAAGAGAGGGGCTTCCAGCCTCAGGCCCTTCTTCTCTGGCAGTCTGCCGCGCTGTTTACTTTCTTTATCATCGGCTTTTGCTGTTCTTCTGTAAAACAATCTTACGAATCTTCCCGGGGATTGTCAACCATTTCCCTGGCTTTTCGGAGAATCCAGTATGAGCGTCACCGGGCCATCATTCGTAAGAGATATATCCATGTCCGCGCCAAACACGCCTGTTTCCACGTGCACATTCTGTTCTGCGAGAAGTTTGTTAAACCGACGGTAATACACTTTAGCCTGCTCCGGCGCGGCCGCTTCCATAAAATTGGGCCGGCGCCCTTTCTGCGTATTGCCGTACAGCGTAAACTGGGGAATGGATAGTACAAGGCCTCCCTCATCGAGTACAGAACGGTTCATTTTCCCCGCTTCGTCCTCAAACACGCGGAGATTACTCACCTTCTCTGCCATCCACTCAAGCTCCTTCTCTGTATCCTCGCCGTGGATGCCTACAAAAAGCACCAGGCCTGCAGATATTTCTCCAGTCACTTTTCCGTCGACGCGGCACGCCGCCTCTTTGCTTCGCTGCAGTACTACCCTCACGTTGAACGACCCTTTCTCTCCCGCAAACGTTAATGCATCACCCGGCGTACAGAATAAATATCGGGGAGCCCCTTAATTTTATCCACGACCCGGCGCAAGTGATCGGTGTTGCTGATATTTACTGTTACGTGAATAATAGCCATTTTGTTTTTATCTGCTTTGCCGCTGACGGCGCTCATGTTAGTTTTCGTTTCCGTGACCGCCTGCAGAACAGCATTTAACAGCCCCCGCCGGTCATAGCCGGTCACTTCGATATCTACATTGTAGTTTTTCGATTTCTCTGCCGCGCCTTCCCATTCCACAGACAATAGACGCGGTTCCGAATCTTCATTTTTAATATTGGGGCAGTCGCTCCGGTGTACAGAGACGCCCCGGCCTTTCGTAATAAAGCCTACGATTTCATCGCCCGGCACCGGGTTACAGCATCGCGACAGGCGCACTAGAAGATTATCGACGCCTTTTACTCTTACTCCGGCGCCGGTTTTTCTCGTCGGCGTTGCCGGCTGTACGTCTTTGACGGCTTCAGCTACCGATTTTTGCTCGGCGGCCTGCTCCCGCTCTTGACGGGCCCGATCGGTCAGCCTGGTGACAATTTGCTTTGGGCTGACACCATTATACCCTACTGCCGCAAACATGTCTTCGTCATTGGAAAAGCTGAATTTGTCGGCCGTTTCCTGCCGGTTTTCTTCGTTCAATATATCTTTGGGTTCATAGTTTTGAGCCCGCAGTTCGCGCTCCACCATTTCCCGGCCTTTTTGAATGTTTTCTTCGCGCCGTTCTTTTTTGAAAAACTGCTTAATTTTATTTTTGGCATGAGAGCTTTTGGTCAGCTTCAGCCAGTCCTGGCTTGGACCATAGGAATGCTTGGATGTAAGCATCTCTACAATATCGCCGGTCGTCAATTCGTGATCAAGCGGAACCATTTTTCCATTTACCTTTGCCCCGATTGACCGATTGCCGATTTCCGTATGAATCCGGTAGGCAAAGTCAATAGGGACCGAGCCCCTCGGCAGTTCAATGACGTCTCCCTTCGGCGTAAATACAAATACCATGTCGGAAAACAAATCAATCTTAAGCGACTCCATGAACTCCTGGGCGTCCGGTGTATCATCCTGCCATTCCAGAATTTCACGAAACCAGGTGAGCTTGTCTTCAAGCGACTTTTTGTTCTGGGCGTCTTTACCTTCTTTATACGCCCAGTGTGCTGCTACACCAAATTCAGCGATACGATGCATTTCCCTGGAGCGGATCTGCACCTCAAGAGGTTCGCCGTTCGGCCCGATGACGGTCGTGTGAAGAGACTGATACATATTTGCCTTCGGCATGGCAATATAGTCTTTGAACCGTCCCGGCATCGGCTTCCAACAGGTATGGATAATCCCAAGCACAGCATAGCAGTCTTTAATACTGTCAACGATAATACGTACAGCCAGCAGATCATAAATTTCATTAAACTGCTTTTTATCTTTCACCATTTTTCGGTAAATGCTGTAGATGTGCTTTGGCCGCCCATACATTTCGGCATTTATTCTTAAATCGTTTACGTTTTCCTGAATGTTATCAATTACCTGATCAATGTATTCTTCCCGTTCGGCGCGCTTTTGTTTCATTAAATTCACGATCCGGTAATACTGCTGGGGCTCGAGGTAGCGTAGAGCCGTATCCTCCAGCTCCCATTTTATGGTGGAAATACCTAGCCGATGAGCAAGTGGAGCAAAAATTTCCAGCGTTTCATTCGAAATGCGGCGCTGTTTTTCCGGTGGAAGGTGCTTCAGTGTCCGCATGTTATGCAGGCGGTCTGCAAGCTTAATAAGAATCACCCGGATATCTTTGGCCATTGCTACTACCATTTTACGGTGGTTTTCTGCCTGCTGCTGTTCCTTCGATTTGTATTTAATTTTTTTCAGCTTCGTGACGCCATCTACGAGCATGGCAACTTCACTGTTAAATTCCCGTTCGAGGTCTTCGACGGTCACTTCTGTATCTTCAACCACATCATGCATAAAAGCAGCCGCGATCGTATCAGGATCCAACTGCAGTTCTATTAAAATACCAGCTACCTGAATAGGGTGCAGGATATAAGGCTCGCCTGACTTCCGGTACTGTTCCTGATGGGCTTTTTCTGCATAATGATAAGCTTTATCCAAAAAAGCGACATTCGCTTCGGATAAATAAACGCCCGCTTTTTCCATTACTTCATCAATCGTCATGGAATCACCCTTACTCACCTTTCCACCTTATAATAAATACACGTTTCATGTACCGGACATAAATATCTGAATATGAAGAAATATAACGCTAATTGGCTCTAATTTCAAGCCTCAAGCTTTTTTCTGTGCCAAATCCTCTATGTATAATAATAACCCCCGAACCACTGATTGGCCGGGGGGGCTTAAAACAGGATTATTATTAGTCAAAAGTTACTAACGAATAAATACTATAATCATTTAAATCTTTGTTATTTCTTGCATCCAAATAGGAGAGCTCAATGAAAAAAGCGAGGCCTGCTACGACTCCTCCCAGCTTTTCCACCAATTGCACAGTAGCTCTCACAGTGCCGCCAGTAGCAAGCAGATCATCAGTAATGAGCACCCGCTGGCCAGGCTTAATAGCGTCTGTATGAATCGACAGACTCGCTTCTCCGTATTCGAGACCGTAATCTTCCGTAATGGTTTCCCGCGGCAGTTTTCCTTCTTTGCGTATTGGAACAAATGCTTTCTCCATTGCATATGCCACTGGGCAGCCGACAACGAACCCCCGGGCTTCCGGTCCGACAATTACATCGACATCATGTTTTCCGGCAAACTCCACCATGTTGTCAATCGCCTCCCGGTATACAGGCCCGTTCTGCATCATGGTTGTAATATCTTTAAATCGAATGCCTTCTTCCGGAAAATCTTCGATCACTGTTATGTAATCTTTAAAGTCCATGGTTTACCTTCTTCCTTACATCTAATATAGTTTCGTCCTTCTCCGGCAGCCAGGAAAGAATCCGTTTTTTTAATTGCGGGAACGGAGTGAACATTAATTCCTGTTCAACATTTCTTGCCTCCATCTTTTCCTGGTAGGAAAGGGAATCGGTTAAATCCTTTTTCGCAGGCTTCTCTTCTGCCGAGACAACTGCATCTTTCATTCTAACAAAACCTAATTCAAAAAACACTTGGCTCATAAAAAACAGATCTTCTGTTTTCCACTGCTTGTGCTCTGCCAGTTGCCTTCCCTGATTGTTCAGATCAAATGAACCACGCTTTTTCAGAAAAGCATAATACCATTTGAACTGTTCTCTTGAAGGCATCGAATGAAAGTAGGCCTTTTCTCTGCCCAGTAAATAAACATAAATATTTGCTGCCTTAGGAAAGAAAGCAAGCGCCTGCTTAAGCTCATTGAGAGAAGCTGGCATGTCCGCTATCACTACAGTGACCGCGCTATGCGCTTCCCCTTCCGTATCAGCGCCGTTAAGAATAGCAGCTTCTCCTGCGGATTTTGCCAGAGTCTGCCTCTGCTCCTCTGTAAAAGCAATAACCGCCGTATCTTTATTATCCGGAAACGAAATCTTTTTTTCCTTTCTGCGGTCAAATACCTGAATCTGCTCCACCTTCGCATCTCTCAAAAATAATTGAGGTTTCCGAAAGCCGTTCCATTCATTGATACTCAGTTCCCCCACGACAGAAACCTCTTCGTTTTCTGCCAGATTTTCTGATAAATAGCCGAGATGAAACCCAACACAATCAAGTTTTTTCCCACCGGCTGCAAGCGCCATTTTTAAATGATTCTTCGAGGCTCCTATCGTTTTCACTGACTCGAGAAGCGTTTTTTCAATCCGGAAAACTGGCTTTGGATTACCAACGCCAAATGGCGCAAGACTCCGCAAATCTTCAACCGCATCAATTGTAATATCACTTACCGAAACGTGCACGTCAATATTCGTCGCCGGGACCAGCAGCTCACGACTCAGTGTTTCTTCTACCTGGGAGGCCATACGGGCTCTCAGGGCGTTGATATTAGCCGGGTCCAGAGACATCCCTGCAGCCATAGGGTGGCCTCCGAATTTTTGGAGCAGGTCACGGTTTTTAGAAAGCTCCTGAAACATATCGAAGCCTTCGATGCTTCTTGCCGACCCCTTGGCTTCCCCGGTTGCCGTGTCAATACTTATGACAATTACCGGGCGGTAATACCGTTCCACCAGGCGGCTCGCCACAATGCCAATCACTCCGGCATTCCATCCTTCTCCGGCTGCTATAATGAATGGATTTTCTTCTACCGGATAGTTTGATTCTACTTCCTCTACCGCTTCCTTAGTTATGCTTTCAACAAGCGATTTGCGTTCATTGTTCAAGTCATCGATCATTTCTGCCCACGACTCTGCCTCGTCGAGCGTACCTGCGGTCAGCAGATGAACAGCAGGGTCCGCTTCTTCCATGCGCCCTGCCGCGTTTAAACGCGGCCCCATCGCAAAGCCGACGTGGTCTTCTTCAAGCTGCTCCCCTTCAATACTGCATATTCGCTTTAACGCCTGAATACCGGGAAGTTTACTGTTTGTTAAAAGCTTCAGCCCATGCTGCACGAAAAGACGGTTTTCTTCCACGAGCGGCACAAGATCGCTGATGGTGCCAAGTGTGACAATATCGAGCCAGTGCACAGGCTCCTCGGGAAGAAGGGCATGGGCCAGTTTATAAGCGACGCCAACTCCGGCCAGTTCTTTAAACGGGTAGCCGCAGCCTGGCTTTTTCGGATTGATAATCGCGTATGCGGGCGGAAGCTCCGGCGGAGGTTCATGGTGGTCAGTAATAATAACATCCATGCCTAAATCGTTGGCAGTCTGGATTTCTTTAACAGCTGCAATACCTGTATCTACGGTGATGATGAGAGACGCCCCTTCATCGTGGGCAGATTGAAAAGCGGGAACGTTCGGCCCGTACCCTTCCGTAAACCGGTTCGGGATATACCAGCCAAACGAAGCTCCCAATTCGGATAACAGCCGGATCATGATTGTAGTACTGGATACTCCGTCTGCGTCATAGTCGCCAAAGACAAGAATTCGTTCTTTATTTTCCACCGCCTGCTGAATACGGCGGACAGCATTTTCCATTCCATCAAGCAAATACGGGTTATGTACAATAGACCAGTCATTCTGGATCATCTGCCGCACTTTCTCTGCTGATTCAAATCCTCTTGCAGCAAGCAGCCTGGCAGATAGAACACTTACATTCAGTTCCTTTTTGAGCTGTTCTGCAAGATGTTCGTCTACTTCGGGCTGGTGCCACCTTGTTCGTGACTGCAGCATAATTCTCTTCCTCTTTTCCTGCTTTAACGTTTCAAACGATCATTCTCTGCACTCACTATTGTACCGAAAATACTTACGGGATAAAAGCCATTTTATCTGCTCCATGACTTATTAAAAAAGCTTCTTCTCCCGTGCACGGGAAAAGAAGCAAAAAATTATTTCACTTACGATGAACGGCTGGATTTTCCTTTATTGTCATCTTCATGTGCCGTCCCGGCTGTTCTTGAACCGACAGAAGCACTATTGTCGTTCGTAGCTTTCCGCAGGCGCCGTACTTCTGCTTTCAGCTTATAAATACGGAACATACTGAGAAATCCTGCCACCATTGCCCCAAGTAATACAGAAACCAAAATCACAATAATCAGCGGCCATTCACCTGTTCCAAACAACAAATTCACTTCTACACTATTTACATTAATCACGGCAAAAACAGCGATAATAAGTGCTAGAATAAGTCCCATGATTAAACCTGTTTGTGCTTTCATTTTTTCACTCCTTTCACAATCTGTTTTCTCCTTTATTATACCCGTATAATTGCAACAATAACCATAAAAAGCCTCCCTTTCATAAGGGAAGCTTTCCTGTTAAGATTCTGGTTCTTCTGTCGGAGCCTTTTCCCGCTCACGTTTGATTTTTTTCCAGTTCCAGACCACCCACAGTTGGGCAGCCAAGAATATGGAGGAATACGTTCCGGCAACCAGGCCGATCAGGAGGGCCAGAGAAAACGAACGTATACCTTCACCGCCAAAGATAAACAGCGCTGCGGCTGCGAACACCACTGTTAAGACAGTATTGATGGAACGCACCAGCGTCTGGTTCAGGCTTACATCCACCACTTCTGCAAGATCTTCAAACGATTCGATTTCTTCTGTCGGCGGCATGTTCTCCCGGATCCGGTCAAACGTTACAATCGTATCGTTAATGGAATACCCTACGATCGTGAGTACTGCTGCAATAAACGGCACATTCACTTCCACCTGGAGCAGGCTGAAAAAGCCAATGATGAAGAACGCATCGTGAAGCAAAGCAGCGATCGAAGCGATGCCGTATAATAACTGAAACCGGATAGTAATATAGATCACCAGACCGAGCGAAGCAATCAGCACAGATATGAACGCATTCTGCGCAAGCTCCTGGCCTACTTGGGGGGAGACGGTGCTTGTATTTGGAATGCTTCCGTATTCATCTTCAAAATACGTCTGCAGTGCTGCAATCTCTTCCTGGGAAAGCTCCCCGATAAAACGGGCGGAAGCAATTGTATTATTTTCTCCGCCAAGGGTGATATCGTCCGGTTCCAAATTTGCTTCCACCGCTTCAAAATCCGAGCGCACCTGTTCTTCGGTTAACGGCTCCTGTGCTGAAATTTCTACTCTGGACCCGCTTTGAAAGTCGATACCCAGATTCAATCCGATTGTAGATAACAAAATACCCCCGGCAAGAATATATGCAAGTGTAATCAGAAAAAAGACGTTCCGGAATTTGACAAAAGGAATCACCCGTTTTAAGACCTTCCTGCTGTTATTAAGGTTCATGGATGTCACGCTCCTTTACGCCAAACACTTTCGGTTTTTTATTAAAAATCCGGCTGTTCACCCACAGGCCGAGCAGCAGCCTCGTACCGAGCACCGCCGTAATAAAGCTTACCAGAATGCTCACAATCAGCATTAGGGCAAAGCCCTGCACCGAGCTTGTGCCGAAGTAGAAAAGCACACCGGCGGCAATCAGAGTGGTGACGTTTGCGTCGATAATCGTACCAAGAGACCGCCTGGCTCCTGAACGATATGCAGATAAGATAGACCTGCCGTACTTGATTTCTTCTTTAATCCGTTCATATGTGATAATGTTCGCGTCTACAGCCATACCGACCCCGAGAACAAGAGCCGCTATACCCGGAAGCGTCAGCACGCCCTGGATAAAGTTAAATGCGGCCAGAACGAAATAAATGTAGGTGGTGAGTGTTAACACAGCGATAAAGCCGGTGAAACGATAATACACGAGCATGAATAAGAAAATAAGCCCAACGCCGATAAACGTCGCAAAAATGGTTTTATCCATCGCCTGTTCACCCAAGGAAGCACCCACCGAGTTCGAATATACTTCTTCGAGGTTTACAGGAAGCGAGCCTGAATTCAAAATGTCCGCAAGATTTTCTGCCTCTTCTACGCTAAAGTCCCCTTCAATCTGAATATCCTGGGTATACAGCGGTTCATTTACTGCGGGGGCAGAAATAAATTTTGGATCTTCCTTCGTTGCTTCTTCTTCATAGGAATCTCCCTCTTCATAATCAAGCCAGATCACCAGCCTATTATTTGGAGGGGAATACTCGTTAATGATATTTTCTGTTACTTCGCCAAACTGATCCCCATCTTTTAAAGAAACGGTGACAATAGGGTTATTTGCGTCGCCGAAGTTTACCGAAGCACTGTTTTCCCGAATATCATTTCCGGACAGCCGCTCGTTATCGTCCACGTCCCTAATGCTCAGGTCGGCTTCTGTGGAAAGCAGCTCCCGTGCAGCCTGCTGGTCTTCGACCCCTGCGAGCTGAACGCGTATACGGTTATCCCCTTCAATAGTTATATTCGGCTCAGATACACCTAAAATGTTCACCCGCTGCGTCAACGCAGCAACCGTATTCTGAAGAGTTTCATCTGTGATTTCCTGTCCTTCTTCCTGCGGCTCCACTTCATAGAGCACTTCAAATCCACCTTGAAGATCAAGTCCGAGTTCAATACCGTTCACAATTTTTTCCGTGGTCGGTATCATTAACGCCGCCAGCGCAAAAATAATTAAAAAGAAATAAACTATCCGCGATTTCTTTACCATTACAGGTTCATCCTTCCGTGCTTCAATCCGCCGTTGTCGTGACGCCGCTGCTCCCATAAATAAACCAGCACGGAGTTTTCCGTCTGGTTCCAGGTCCCTGTATACGCCGCTCTAAGCTTTTCAAACAAGAGCAATTATACGTATGCGCAGAATTAAATGTCAATCGACCTTTTCTGCTACATTTCCACTGACCTGCGCCAGTATATCCTCCAAAGCGTCATCATAGTTTTTCTTTTCCTCTATTCGTTTATATGACTCAATGGTTTTCTGTTGCATGTAGTCGTGCGCTTTCATGTGGAGGATTGTTTGCACAATTGTATGCAACGCCGGCGCATCCTGGTGCTTCTTCATTTGGCGTATGCTCATTTCCCAGATTTCATTGATATGTATGTTCTTATAGCCGAGGCTTTCAAATTCCTTCACTTTGCTTTCAAGGGCAGGATAAACAACTGGTTTCCATTCTTCCCATTCTTTTTCCATAGAGCACCTCCTGCTTTTCATTATACTGAACCATGAAGATGTGGCAAACAAACTTTTCTCACAGGATGAAAAAATTCCCGTTTACTCACAAACGGGAATTACATTTTATACCAACTATTCATTTACTGTTTCGCGGACCGCGTTCCGGTCAAACGTTAATTTCATGCTGCCGTCTACGTCCACGATGATTTTGTTTTCATCAATAGCATCAATGGTGCCGTGTATACCGCCAATAGTAACGATATGGTCACCCTTCTGCAGATTTGCATGCATTTCCTTGATCCGTTTCTGCTGCTTTTGCTGCGGACGAATTAAAAGGAAATAGAATATGAGAAACATCAAAACCAATACAATAATTGTACTCACTGTTTCACCCCTTGTCCCATTAGCTTCCCCGATCTAGAAATTTTTAGCATCCGGACGGTTAAAGCCGTATTGTTCAAAAAAAGTTTCTCTGAAGTCGAGCAGACGATCTTGCTGGATAGCCTCGCGTACTTGCTGCATTAAGGACAGTAAGAAATACAGGTTATGGTACGAAGTAAGCCGGACGCCAAACGTTTCTTCACTTTTGATCAGATGACGGATGTAGGCCCTCGAGTAGTTGCGGCACGTATAGCAGCTGCATGCCTCATCTATTGGGCGGAAATCCCTGGCATTTGAAGCGTTCCTTACAACCAATCTGCCTTTGCTTGTCATACACGTTCCGTTTCGACCGATTCTGGTTGGAAGAACGCAATCAAACATATCTATCCCGCGGATAGATCCGTCAATTAACGCATCTGCCGACCCGACTCCCATCAAATAGCGTGGTTTGTTTTGAGGGAGAAGCGGAGCCGTATATTCCAACACTCGGTTCATCGTTTCTTTCGGCTCTCCAACAGATAATCCGCCTATAGCGTAACCCGGAAAGTCCATTGAAATCAACTCTTTTGCGGATTTTTCACGCAAATGCTGGTAATCTCCGCCCTGTA
Source organism: Marinococcus salis (assembly GCF_054971365.1). Classification (NCBI taxonomy): domain Bacteria; kingdom Bacillati; phylum Bacillota; class Bacilli; order Caryophanales; family Bacillaceae; genus Marinococcus; species Marinococcus salis. Next base: position 221,126 of record NZ_JBQOJB010000003.1, read on the forward strand.
CGATGCCAAACAGCGCCTGATCTTTTGGACGCGTGTGCGCTTCAAGGCACCGTTCGGCCCATCTGGTTGTACGTTCAACAGATGCTTTCATGTATTCTTCCTCGGCCGGGTAAGGCGGACATTCGTCAAAAGCCATCATCACGTCGGCTCCAAGAGAGTTTTGAATCTGCATCGCTTTTTCGGGGGAAAGAAATAATTTCGCGCCGGAGATATGGTTTCGGAAATGGACCCCTTCTTCTTTAATATCCCGCAGCTTGCTCAGGCTGAAGACCTGAAACCCTCCGGAATCGGTGAGAATTGGTTTGTTCCAGTTCATGAATTTATGCAGGCCCCCGGCTTCCTCCACAATATCTTCGCCGGGCCGTATCCATAAATGATACGTGTTACTCAAAATCATTCCTGCACCCATCGATTCCAGTTCTTCCGGGCTCAATGTTTTTACAGTGGCCAGCGTCCCAACCGGCATAAAAGCAGGAGTGTCAAATGACCCGTGCGGTGTGTGTACTTTACCGAGCCGCGCTCCTGACTGCCGGCATGTCTTAATGTGTTCATATGTTACTGCGGTCATTCGTTATTTCCTCCCGAGTGTATAAGCATTGCATCCCCAAAACTAAAAAAACGGTACCTCTCGCGTATGGCTTCTTCGTAGGCCCGGAAAAGAAATTCCTTTCCGGCCAGAGCGCTCACAAGCATTACTAGTGTAGACTTTGGCAGATGGAAATTTGTCAAAAGAGCGTCGATTCCCCGGAACGTGTAGCCTGGATAAATGAAAATATCCGTCCAGCCCCTTGCTTCCATAAATTCATTTTCCTGTTTGCCTGCCACGGTTTCGAGCGTACGCGCTGACGTCGTCCCCACTGCAATTATACGTTTGCCCGCCGATTTCGTTTCATTTAAAATTTCGGCAGTTTCCTGCGGAAGATGATAAAATTCCGCGTGCATATCATGCTCCTCTACCGTTTCAGCAGATACCGGGCGAAACGTTCCGAGGCCGACATGCAGCGTCAAATGCGCCGTTTGCACCCCTTTTGCTTTTAAGCGTTCAAGCAGCTCGGTCGTAAAGTGAAGCCCTGCCGTAGGAGCCGCAGCGGAGCCGTAATGCTCGGCATATACAGTCTGGTACCGGTCCTGGTCTTCGATTTTTTCTTTAATATAAGGAGGCAGCGGCATTTCACCGAGCTCCTGAAGAATTTCAAGAAAAATACCGTCATACGTGAACACCATCTCGCGGCCCCCATGCTCGAGCACCTTCGTGCATTCTGCGGTCAAACGGCCATCCCCGAAGGTGACTACGGTTCCCGGCTTAACTCTTTTCGCCGGTTTTACAAGCGTCTCCCAAGTGTCACCTTCCTGCTGCAGAAGCAGCACTTCAATTCCGGCACCGGTTTCCTTTTTTTCTCCTATCAGCCTTGCCGGCCACACTTTCGTGTTGTTGAGCACTAAACAGTCGCCGGCTTCAAGATGATCTTCAATTTGATGAAAACGTTCATGGGCAATCGTCCGCGCACCCGTATTCATTACAAGCAGCCGGGACTGATCCCGTTCCTTCAGCGGCTGCTGCGCAATCAGTTCCTCCGGCAGTTCAAAATCAAATTCATTTATATTCATGGCTAACCCTTCCTATTCGTTCAATCACATAAAACCAAAAGCTATTATATAAGAATTTACTGATTTATGCACGAAAGAAATCCAGCACCTCAAAGTGCTGGCTTCTTAAACATGGCTCATTCATTTTCGCCCTGATATGGATAACCGAAATGCTCGTAAGCAAGCGGAGCTGCTTTTCTTCCACGCGGTGTCCGCTGCAAAAACCCGATCTGCATCAAGTACGGCTCATACACATCTTCAAGCGTATGGGCCTCCTCTCCGATTTTTGCTGCTATTGCTTCCACTCCGGCCGGTCCCCCTCTGAAGGTTTCAATTAAACCGAGCAGGTATTTATGATCAATATGGTCAAGGCCGAGTTTATCCACCTGCAGGCGTTCAAGCGCATGATTTGCCAGCTCCATCGTAATGCTTCCATCCCCCTGCACCTGGGCAAAATCCCGCACCCGGCGCAGCAGCCGGTTCACCACCCGGGGAGTCCCCCGTGATCTTCTGGCAAGCTCATACGCTGCGCCTTTATCAATATCAAGCTGGAATAAATCTCCCGAGCGCCGGACAATTTCAGCCAGATCCTCTTCCACGTAGTATTCCAGGCGCGCATGCACCCCGAACCGGTCCCTGAGCGGCGCGGACAGCAGGCCAGCTCTTGTAGTGGCGCCGATCAGCGTGAAGGGAGGAAGGTCAAGCCGCACGGAACGTGCCGTGCTGTCCTTGCCGATTACAATATCAATACAAAAATCCTCCATCGCCGGATAGAGCACTTCCTCCACCGCCCGGGGGAGGCGGTGGATCTCATCAATAAAAAGAACGTCGCCAGGCTCAAGAGCCGTCATGACCGCTGCCAGGTCCCCTGGGCGTTCAATGGCGGGGCCGCTGGTTGTCCGTATATTCACATCCATTTCGTTTGCAATAATCATAGCAAGCGTTGTTTTCCCCAGTCCTGGCGGGCCGTAAAGCAGCGTATGATCAAGCGGTTCTTCCCGGAGCTTTGCGGCTTCAATAAACACCTCCAGGTTTTCTTTTACCTTCCGCTGGCCGATATACTCACGCAACCTATCCGGCCGGATGCTTTGTTCCACTAAATCTTCTCCCGATTCTGCTTCCTGAGAAACAATTCTATCTTCCAAGAATTTTTCCTCCTCCGTTTTCTGCTAAGTAAGCATCCATTGCAGTGCTTTTCTCACATATTCATCTGCACTCAGCTCTTCTTTTTCCAAGTGAGGGCGTACTTTTTTGATTTCTTTTTCTCCATAGCCAAGAGCCGCCAGGGCTTCAAGTGCTTCTTCAAGGTCTCCGCCAGGCTGCTGCTCATCAAGCAGAGAGACCGGCGCCCCCGCTATGGTTACTGCATCATACACGCCGGTAAGTTTTCCTTTCAGGTCAATAATCATCTGTTTTGCTGTTTTTTTCCCGACACCGGGAAACTTGGTCAAAAACGTTTCATCTTCGTTTTCGATGGCTCCTACAACCTGCCCCGGGTCTCCGGATGCAAGGATCGCCTGAGCGCCCTTTGGCCCTATCCCTGATACCTGCAGGAGCTGTTCAAACAGCTCGCGCTCTTTTCGCGACCGAAAGCCGTACAGGCGGTTCACGTCTTCTTTTACATACTGATATGTATATACTACTGTCTCTTCCTCTGGCTGCTGGCCGTTAAATACGAAAGGATTGGAGCAATAGATTAAATAGCCGATCCCATTATTTTCAATCGTAATGGTGTCTCCTTTTATATGATCTACACGTCCCTTTACGAATTCGATCACTACGGTCCTCTCCTTGCCTTATTGAAATGCGAACATGTTTTCCTATATCATAGCAAAAATATTGCTGATTGAAAAATAACTATTGGAGCAGTTCCTCATATGCTTGGACAACAAAAACCTTTCACCACCAGGGTGAAAGGTCACGGGGAAACTTCCAGGCGTTCCATCTGCTCTTCTTCTGCTTCAAAATTGTGATATACACTCTGCACATCATCATTATCTTCAAGCGTATCAATCAGCCTAAGCATCTTTCTGGCATGCTCGTCTTCTAAATGGGCTTTGGTCTCCGGGATCATAGTAACTTCAGCCGTGGAAAAATGATACGTGCGCTCCATTGCGCCTTTCACGGCTTCAAAATCGCCAGGCGCGGTGTAAATGTAAAAGTCGTGATTATCGTAATCCACATCATTCGCTCCAGCGTCCACCGCTTCAAGCATGAACGTGTCTTCATCAGTTTCTATATCCTCACGGTCTACCACAAGAAAGCCCTCTTTATTGAAAAGAAAAGACACGCAGCCGTTTTCACCAAGATTGCCTCCGTTTTTATTAAAGGCAGCACGAATATCGGCCACAGTCCGGTTTTTATTATCTGTTAACGCTTTTACCATTACAGCTGCCCCGCCGGGCCCATATCCTTCGTATGTCATTTCTTCGTATTGAACACTTTGATCCTGGCCATTTGCTTTTTTAATCGTCCGCGTTATATTTTCATTCGGAATGTTTGCTGCCCGGGCTTTTGTAATCGCCATACGCAAACGAAGATTCTGGTCCGGGTCATCCCCTGCTTCCCGGACAGCGGCGAAAATTTCCTTCGACATTTTCGTGAAAATTTTTGCTCGTTTGGAATCCTGGGCTTCTTTACGCCGTTTAATGTTGTTCCATTTTGAATGTCCTGCCACTGGCGGTTCTCCTTTCCTGTCTTTACCGACCGGCACAAAACGAACCGGCGGCAACTTTTAATTTACAATAAAAACATATTACCGCTATGATATATATTAGCAACCAACAAAGCGAGGTATTACCATGCCTAATCATTCATCGAAAAAAATGCTTGGAGCGGACCGGCGCAAACAGCTGCTCGAATGGCTTGAAACGTCTACCCGGCCGTTGACCGGGAACTCTCTTGCCTCAAAGGCCAGCGTCAGCAGACAGGTGATCGTTCAGGACATGTCATTACTAAAAGCACAGGGCCAGCCGATTCTCGCTACTTCTCAGGGCTACATTATCATGAAAAACAATGAAGCAGGCCAAACGGTACGGGAGCGTATCGCCGTCTCCCACCCTTCCGATCCGGATAGTACACTGCAGGAGCTGTACTTAATCGTTGATCACGGGGGGAAGGTTCTCGACGTATCCGTTGAGCACCCCGTTTACGGGGACATTACTGCATCCTTAATGATTGAAAGCCGGATCGGCGCGGACCGTTTTATTGAAAATATGAGAAGGACAAATGCTTCCATGCTCTCAGAACTGACCGCCGGGGTACACCTTCATACAATTGAAATTTCTTCACACGCCCAGTTCAACGTTCTGCTTGATGCTTTGCAAAAACACGGCTACCTGATCGATGAAGACGATTAGCCTGTTGTCCTGCTATTTACTTTCGCTTCTGTCGAAGAGAGTTCAAAGCACGGATAGTGCCCGAGAACCCGTACGCCGAATCCGAGGGCTTCAAGTTCAGCAATGACTCCGGGGATCAGTACATCATCTTCGGGCTGTTCCACATCCATCACAAAAAAGTAATTTCCAATCCCGGTCTTCATTGGCCGGGATTCAATTTTTGTCAGATTTAATTTCCGCCATGAAAAAGCTGCCAGCACCTGATGCAATGCGCCAGGGTAGTCAGATGGCAGCGTGATAACCATCGTCGTCCGCTCTGTTATTTTCTTTTCATCCGAAAGATTTTCTGTTCGCTCATCGCTGCCTGCAAGCACCACAAAGCGTGTATGATTATTCGTATAGTCATGAATGTTTTCCTTTACAACCTCCAGGCCATATTGCTCGGCAGCAAGCCTGGTCGCAATTACCACGCCTCCGGCCGTACCTTCACTCAGCTTCTTTGCAGCAGCACTTGTGGAATTCGTAAACTGGGCTTTTGTTTCCGGCATCCACCGGGTTAAAAATTCATGGCATTGGGCGATAGCATGCGGGTGTGAATGTACAAATTCCGCCTGCTCCCAGTGTTCTTTATTTTCTGGAAGAGCCAGCAGGTGCTGTTCAATCGGCACAGTTACTTCTCCAATAATCGGCAGCTCATGTTTATGAATTAAATAGTCAAGAGTCACATTCACCGATCCTTCGATTGCGTTTTCAAGCGGTACGACAGCAAGATCTATCTCCTGCTGCTCTGCCCGCTTCATCCCTTCTGCAATTGTATCAAAGGGCTCAAGCAGCTGCTCATCAAAAAGCACCCGGGCCGCCATTTCTGTAAAAGTTCCTCTCGGACCAAGATATCCCACTCGCTTCACTCTCTCCACTCCTTTACCTTTCTACTCCTTACAGCGATCCGGATCCCACTATTTCAGCTTTTTCCACAAATTCCATCCCTTGAATTTTACGTACAAAGTCACGGATTTCCAGACTGAGCGCTGAAGTGTCGACAGTCAATGTAATGTTTGCCCTTCCCTGCAGCGGGATCGTCTGATTAATGGTCAGTACGTTCGAATTCGCTTCTGCCACAATACGAAGCAGTTCCGAAAGGGAACCGGAACGATCGGCAAGCTGAATCGATAATGTAATAATCTGCTCCTGTATCATCGTATGGAACGGGAAAATAGCATCCCGGTATTTGTAAAACGCGCTGCGGCTCAGATCCACATGCTGTACCGCTTCCGCTACCTTGTGCACTTTCCCGCTTTCGAGCAGTGCTTTTGCTTCCAACGTTTTTTGCATTGCATCTGTCAACAGATCTTCCCGTACAAGGTAGAAATGATCAATTCTGTCTGCCACTGCTTTCACCACACTCTTTTATACTCTGATTTATACTGGCTGGTTATCCATCAACAAATTCAAACTCAAAATCTAATAATCTTACTGTATCTCCGTGCTTAGCACCGCGTTCGCGCAGCGCTTCGTCGACGCCCATGTTGCGCATTTTTCTCGAAAAGCGCTGCATCGAATCTTCGTGGGAGAGGTCCGCCATCCTATAGTGCTTTTCGATGTCCGGCCCGTACAATACATAAGCACCGTCGTCGGCACGGCCGATATAAAACGGAGCTTCTTTTTCATCGAGCGTGTACACCACTTTTTCTTCCTGATCCTCTTCGTCGTATAAATGAAACGCAGGAGTCGTTTCCACCAGGTCCGCGACTCTTTGCAGAAGCGGTTGAATACCCTGCTTTCTAAGCGTGGATACTGGAAAAACTTCAATGCCTTCCGGGAGCTTCTTTTTAAACTCTTCAAGCTGTTGGTCTGTACCTGGCATATCCATTTTATTAGCCATTACTACCATTGGGCGTTCAAGCAGCCGAAGGTTGTGCTCCCGCAGCTCCGCATTAATTTGCTGAAAATCCTCAAACGGGTCCCGGCCTTCAAGCTCGCCAGCCATATCCACAATATGCACAAGCACCCGCGTCCGTTCAATATGCCGCAAAAATTGGGCTCCAAGCCCAACGCCTTCATGAGCTCCGGCAATAAGTCCCGGAAGATCTGCCATTACGAAGCTTTTTCCTTCCCCGGCGTCCACCACTCCAAGGTTCGGCTTTAGCGTGGTAAAGGGGTAGTCAGCAATCTTTGGCCGAGCCGCTGAGACAATGGACAAAAGCGTGGATTTTCCAACACTTGGGAAACCGACAAGACCAACATCTGCCAGTACCTTCAGCTCCAGCTGAATGTCTTTTTCCTCCGCGGGCTCGCCCTTTTCACTGATCTCCGGAGCAGGGTTGGAAGGCGAAGCAAATCGGGTGTTTCCACGACCGCCACGGCCGCCTTTTGCCACTACTACCCGCTGTTTATGCTCTGTTAAATCCGCGATCATGACCTCGGAGTTGCGGTCGCGGATGATGGTGCCCGGCGGTACGCGGACGATTAAGTCTTCTCCGCCTCTACCGTGCTGGTTCTTGGATCGGCCGTTATCTCCGCGCTTTGCTTTAAAGTGGCGCTGATACCGAAAGTCCATCAATGTTCTGAGTCCTTCGTCCACCTCAAAAACTACATCCGCGCCTCTGCCTCCGTCGCCTCCGGCGGGCCCGCCGTCCGGAACATACTTTTCCCGACGAAAGGCGACCATGCCATCTCCGCCATCGCCGCCTTTTACATATAAATTTACGTGATCTACAAACAACTCATTCACCTCATTAGTATTCTTTCTGACCGCCTGCTTGATCGACAATGACGCAATATAGGTGTTCTTTACTTACTTCTATATACTCAATCATATCTATCATTACGGACTCTTTTCGTATCCATTGCTCAAGCCTCTTCGGGCTCTTTAATTCTCCTTCAAAATCCAGTTCCAGACACGGAAACCCCCCGTCATTCTGGTTGATGGAAATTTCGAGGTGGTTATCTCGCGTGCGCTCGGCCTGCTCATCAATGCATGAGGCCAAACCTTGAAAAAAACGAGTCCAAATTTGATCATCCGGCCGGGCACTGAATGCATCCTCCACTTCAAAATCGATGGAAAACCAGTGCTCTTCCCAGTGAAACGTGATCAGCTCCAAAGCAAACGCCGGAGCCTGTACATTTGACAGCTTGGCTTCATGGGAGGCTTTAAACGTCGTCTTTTCGATCACTCTTTGAAGCTCCTCTATTTTGCCAAGCGCAGCATGTGTTTTCAGCAGCTGAAGGACATTCATCCAGTCGTGACGGGAATGCTTCAATATCTCCAATTTTTCTTCAGGGTTCATCTGAGCTCCCCGCCTTTCCACGTTGCCCCTGTATCGTTTTGTCCCTCTGCTTCGAACGCAAAACTACTCACATATGGTACACTTTATTGTATCACATGTCACGGGGTAAACGTATCCGGGCATGTACACTTCTTCACTCCCTATATATTAGAAACCATACACAGAGAGGGTGCTGACATATGAATCGACCGCTCATTTACGGAAATACACCGACCTTCCTTCATGCTTCTTCGGTAGCAAAGGATTTGGCGCAGGCAGCAAACTATCACGCTACTATTTACGGAGTGCCGTGGGAGGGAGCAGTTACCTGGGGAGCGTATACAGGATGCGAGCTTGGCCCGAAGGTAATCCGCCAGTGCTCCGAACGTTACAGCGGCTACCTGCCGGAGCTTGACGATATTGACGTACTAAGTTACTACAGTCTCGCAGATGCCGGTGACGTTTCCACTATTCCAGCTGACGTACCTGCCACTATGGAAACGATTCAATCATTCGCTTCGTCTTTATGGGCTTCCGGCACTTTTCCGGTTGGCCTTGGAGGTGATCACGGCATCACTTACCCGGTGGTACGGGCTCTTGGTGAAACTACTGGTAAGAAAATTGGTATCATCCATATCGACGCCCATTTTGATAATAACGATGAATCGATGGGAGACGAATTTGGGCGCGGCTCCCCGTTCGCCCGTATGTATGAATATGAGCAGGTGAGAAATGAAAGTCTTGTGCATCTCGGCATTCACGGCCCACGTAATAAAGCCGTTAACGGCAGATCCGCCAAAGAGGCAGGAGCCGTTACGATTACCATTGATAAAATCCGGAGCGCTCCTGATTTAAAAGCATTTGCTAAGGAAGTTTATGATATCGCCGCTGATGGGACTGATGAAGTGTATTTAAGTATCTGCAGCGATATTTTAGATTATGCCTATAACCCGGGAGGCCCGGCAGATGCTAACGGGCTCCATCCCGAACAGCTGCTCACTCTCATTCACGAATTCGGTAGTTACGGTGTTTGTGGCATGGATTTCGTTGAAGTCTATCCGCAGCAGGATCAAAATGATTTCTCCTCCCATTTTGTCACGTTGGCTATACTTTATGTGCTTGCCGGCAGATTAAAAAAGGAAGGAAAAGCTTAGAGGATATAAAAGGCACCCTTTCGCTGACGAAAGGGTGCCTTTTTAAATTATGAAGAAACTTTTTGTTCTACTAACGAATCAATCGCATCGCCAAGCGCCTCTAAAAATTCACGCTGGCTGTTTGGCATTTCCGGCCGGTAGTACGCCGCTCCCACACTATCACAAGCGTCTTTACACTCAACATCGTTATCAAACAGCACTTCGAGATGATCGGCCACAAACCCAACCGGGCAGTAGACAAACGACTCGTAGCCGTATTGATGATGCAGATCCTTCGTCAAGTCCTGCACATCCGGTCCGAGCCACGGATCCGGGGTGTTCCCCTCACTTTGCCAGCCAATATCATAGTGCTTGACATTCGCCCGCTCCGCGATCCATTGAGCTGTTTCTTTCAGCTGCTCCGGATACGGGTCGCCTTTCGCAATAATTTTCTCTGGAAGACTGTGGGCAGAAAAAATTACACATGTTTTTTCTTCATCGAGTCCGTCAAGCAGTGTACGTACCCGCTCCGCCCAGTAATGCAGAAACTTCGGCTGGTCATACCAGCTTTCTACGCTGTGAATCGCCGGACCATTGATACGGGAAGATTCTTCCTGGGCTCGCCCGTTATAGGACTTCACGCTGAAGGTTGAAAAATGCGGCGCCAATACAATGCTGTATGCCTCTTCGATACCATCCTTTTTCATCTCAGCGACAGCATCTTCGATAAATGGATCGATATGCTTTAACCCGATATATACATGAAATTCACGATCAGGATGGCGTTCATTCATCACTTCGCCCAAACCGTAAGCCTGGTCCTCCGTGATTTTTGCAAGCGGCGAAACACCTCCGATTGCTTTATATCGGGAAACAAGGTCCTCCAATGCTTCTTCGGAAGGCTTATTTCCGCGACGGATATGGGTATAATAGCTTTCCACTTCGTCAAGGCTTCTCGGAGTTCCGTAAGCCATAACCAAAAGGCCGGTTTTCTTTTTCATCGTCTTCCCTCCAATTGTTCTTTCGAATATTCATGAACGAAAGCTGTTAAACGTTTCAACGTTTCCGGCTTCACATCCGGAAATACACCGTGCCCCAAATTAAAAATAAATCCGGGATGCTGAATGCCCTCATCAATAATGGCAGCCGCTCTTTTCTCTATTTCCGGCCACGGGGCAAGCAGCAGGCTCGGATCTAGATTGCCCTGAAGTGTCTTTGTAACCCCCCGGTTCCTCGCTTCAAGAATGGAGGTCCGCCAGTCCAGTCCAATAATGGAAAGGGGCAGGTCGTTCCAATCTTCAAGCAGATGGCCGGCTCCGACGCCAAACATAGAAACCGGCACATTCTTTTCTTCCAGAGCCGCAAATATCCTGCTCATGACAGGCTTCACATACTGGCGGTAATCCGGAGCATTCAGCGCCCCGACCCAGGAGTCGAAAATTTGAATCGCCTGGGCACCGGCCTGTATTTGGGCACCAGCGTACCGGATAACCATATCGCCGAGCGTACCCATTAAAGCAAACCAGGCATCCGGCTGGGAGTACATAAAGCTTTTCGTCCGGTGGTAATTTTTCGACGGGCCGCCTTCAATCATGTAACTCGCTAGGGTAAAAGGAGCCCCGCTGAAGCTGATCAACGGCACATTCAGCTGCTCGCGCAACAAACGGATAGTCTCAAGTACATAGTCAATATCCTTTTCAGGCTCAAGCGCACCAAGCTTCTGTACATCGGCCAGTGTTTCGATCGGACGGTCAATCACCGGGCCGACTCCCGGCTTTATTTCCACATCTACGCCGATAGACGGCAGCGGGGTCATAATGTCTTTATATAAAATTGCCGCATCGTTTTGGTACTGTTCCACCGGCAGCCGGGTTACGTACGCACACAGCTCAGGGTCATGGGTAATCTCCACCAGCGAATACTGCTCTTTCAATTTACGGTATTCCGGCTGGGACCTGCCCGCCTGTCGCATGTACCATACCGGCACATGGCCAGTATAGTTTCCTCCTGCTGCTTCTAAAAAAGTATTATTGTATATAGTCTCTTTCATTTTTTGGCACTTCCTCTCTGCCTGCTCACCACTCAAGTTCGCACAATCACCTTTTCTGTTTTTACCATAACTTGATTGTTCCTGTCATGTATAGTGTATTTCACCAACATTCATAAAAAATTCATGAACAGACGAAGGCAGCCCTTCAAGGCTGCCCTGTGGCTGTCATCCTCCTATCCCAAAAATAGAACGGGCCTGGACTTCAGCCGTATTTGACTCGTTTCCTTCCTGGTTTGTAGGCTCATAGGAAGGTACGACCACATACTCCCGTAAATTAAACGGGTTTGCATTTTGAATCGTATAGCTTCCCTGTCCCCGAACCTGGTCAATTTCTTCACGTTCCCCGCCTGTTACTTCGTAAATCGTGTAATTGACGCGGTCGTCTTCAGACGCTTCCCATGTAAGCTCGACATTTAAGAAGCCGTCTCCGGCGAATGTTAAATCACCTTCGAGCGAATCGATCTCCGGAAGCTCCACAGGCTCTTCAAGATCCCGTACGCCCTCCGGCTTTTCAAACTCTACAGCACTGTCCCCAGCAGGTGTTTCATTTAAAATAGATTTGAACAACTCCACCGCATGGGTACTCCCCCCGGTTAAATAATTGTCCTCAGTCGTCTGATCGTAACCCATCCAGAGCGTGCCGGTCCACTGCGGTGTATAGCCGGCGAACCAAGCATCCCTCGCCCCGTCTTCGACTGCTTCAAACGAGGTCGTTCCTGTTTTGCCCGCTAAATCATAAGATGTATTTCCGGCTGAAGCTGTGCCGTTTTCTACTACATTTTCAAGCATACGGGTCATGTACCACGCATTCTGCGGATCCATCACTTCCTTCTCTTTGGTTTCGTTTTCTGCAATAATGTTTCCGTTTCGGTCTTTGATGTTTGTAATAAAGTATGGCTCTGTTTTTGTTCCGTTATTTGAAAAGGTGGTATATGCTTCGGTTAACTGCGCAGGGGTGACGCCATTTTCCAGACCGCCAAGCGCTGTCGCCAGTCCTTCCCCCTGAGGCTCAATGCCTGTATCCTGTAAAAAATTATTCGTGGCGCTGCGATCAAGCTTGTCGTACAGCCACACCGCTGACGTGTTGATGGACTGCTCCAGTGCTTCATTCATTGTTACTTCGCCCTGGTATTCGCCGCTGTTATTTTTAGGTGAGTAGCCGTCATAGTCTAATTGTTCATCCTTGAGCACTGAATATGGCTCATAATCGCCCGATTCGAGCGCCGGCCCGTACACGGCAAGTGGTTTAAACGCGGAACCCGGCTGCCGCTGTACCTCAGCCCGGTTCATACCCTGGCGTTCGTAATCACGCCCGCCCTGCACTGCCACCACTCCGCCGGTACTGTGATCCATCATAAAAAAGGCACTCTCTGCATCCTCTGAGCCATCCGGATAATACGCTTCCTGCTGCATAAGAGAATAGGAGGCTTTTTGCATATCCTCATTCATCGGCACCTGTATCGTGTAACCGCCTTTGTAAATTTCTTCCGGCTCAATGTTGTATTTTTCCTGGGCTTCTTTCATGAGCATATCCACATACGTATAGTATTCCGGATGCGTCTGCTGCTCCTGGAGCCCGGAAGGAAGGGACGCAGAAGTTGCTGCTGCTTTTTCTTCTTCTGATATGTACCCTTCGCGTTCCATTATAGCAATAACGGTATCTCTGCGTTCTTTGGCCTCCTCGGGCTCATCCACCGGTGAATAGTTGCTCGGCCCCTTTACCATAGCCGCAAGCATGGCGCCTTCTTCGACATTTAATTCGGAAGCGTCCTTACCAAAATACTGCTGCGATGCAGACTGGATTCCATACGCCCCGTGCCCGAAGTAAATTTGGTTTAAATAGTAGCCCATTACTTCATCTTTGGAAAACTTCTTCTCAAGACCCATAGCAATCAGCACTTCCTTCGTTTTACGTAAAAACGTTTGGTCGCTCGAAAGAAAGGCGTTTTTCGCCAGCTGCTGGGTAATTGTACTTCCGCCCTCTACGATGCCGCCAGCTAAAATATCCCGGTACAGCGCGCGCGCGATCGCCCTCGGGTCAATACCCTGATGATCATAAAATCTAATGTCTTCAATGGATATAAATGCTTCTTTTACATGGTCCGGTATTTGTTCTTCTTCTATAACTTCCCTGTCCTCTGAATAAAGCTCAGCCAGCTTTTCGCCATTGTCATCGACAATGGTTGTTGTTTCATTCATGGTCAGCTGCTTTTCACTGATCGCAGCAGCGCCGATTACGACAGAGGATAAGTATATACCAAACACCAGAAGAAAAACGGCCGCTGCTATCAACAGCCGTTTTCCCCATTTTCGTTTATTCATGAACTCTGCCACCCTCGCTTTTTACACAAATGTTCCACCCTGCTTTAGTCGGCAGGCATTACGTTAAGTTACATTGAAACAGAAGGCTGTTTTGCGTACTTAACCTGGATGCTTCCGATGACAAGCTCTGCATGGATATTGAGCGTTATCCCGGCCTGTTTTTTCGCCCTGTGCTCAACTTTCATAGCTGACTTGATGCCTTCTTCCTTATAACCAAGCACTTTTGTTTCGCCCACAAGCGTTTTGGCGTCAATGTTCACATCCCAGTTTTCAGGAACAAAAAGCTTAATACTTCCGATCATCCCGCTGATCTTTACAGGAACCGTTTCTTCTTCTGTTTTGGCTTTCGAAAAATCAATGATTACTTCGCCCGCTCCGTATTGGACAGAAGCTTCACTCATCCTGAAAGGTTTTTTTATATACACGCACTGTCCTGCCAGAAAACGCCGGTGCTCCGGAAACTTCCGCTCCTCTCCGGCCCGGCGCACCTCCTCTTTAGTGGAAGACCTTTTTCTGCTTTTATTTCTTTCCGCGGAAGTGTCCAGGTCTTTATCGATATCTATTTCCCTGCGGGAGTTATTCCACCAGAAATAAAATAGGATAAGGCCCGCCAGAAAAAGGATAGTGATCACTGCAGTGAATATAAAAGGTACGTCCGCCCGATTGGACACATGCAAAAGGGCGAGGCCGACAAACATAGCACCAAGCCAGTAGTTCCGCTGGGAAACAAAAAAGCAAGCAAGGCTTAATGCAATGATTGGCCAGATGAATAGACTCGCGTCAAAACCGAGCTGGGAAGACACGATACTTACACCGGCAATGATAATACCCAGTCCTACAAAACCGATTCTTTGGCTCATGCTTTCTTTCCGCCCTTCTTTGATTGATTTTATAAATATACGCAGCAGACTGCCTGGCCGTTCCAAATTTGCTTATTTTATTTTCCTGATGGGATCATGTATGATTAGAAAATACTATACAGCTTACTTGTCTATTATACGCTACTCCTGTACCGAGACATAATTATTTTCCCTATGCTTATTACGTTTCATTAAAAGGATGTGAACTTCTGTGAGCAATTTATTTACCAGATTAGAAGAGCTTTACCCCGAAATGGTGGAGATTCGCAGGTATCTGCACCAGTACCCCGAGCTTTCTTTTGAGGAAGAGCATACGCCTGCCTACATAGCCGATTATCACCGGCAGCTGGGACATGACGTCCGTACTGATGTAGGCGGGCGCGGTGTCACCGCCGTTCTCCGCGGTGAAAATCCTGGTCCCGTCATTGCTCTCCGGGCTGATTTTGACGCTCTGCCCATTCAGGAAAACACGGGCCTTCCTTTCGCTTCGAAAGTTGACGGGATTATGCATGCCTGCGGCCATGACGGCCACACTGCCTATCTGCTTGTGCTGGCCAAAGCCCTTCAAGAAGAAAAACACAACCTGAGCGGTACCATCGTTTTCATTCACCAGCACGCGGAAGAATACGCTCCCGGCGGTGCGATTGAAATGATCCGGGACAGCTGCCTGGAAGGAGTGGACGTCATTTTTGGCACTCATCTATGGGCGACGGTTCCCTATGGCACTGTGCAGTACTGCGAAGGGCCGATGATGGCCGCTTCAGACCGCTTTCATATTACGATTCGCGGCAAGGGCGGACACGGGGCCCAGCCGCACCTCACCAAAGATGCTATCGTGCTCGGCTCCCAGGTGGTCACCAGTCTGCAGCAGATTGTCAGTCGCCGTCTCGATCCACTTCATTCAGGAGTCCTTTCCGTCGGCTCCTTCGAAGCTGTCAACGCCTTTAACGTGATTGCCGACAGCGCGAAGCTTACCGGCACCACCCGCTGCTTTGATGAAAACGTGCGGGATGTGTTCGAAGAAGAAATCGGAAAAATCGTCCATGGCATTTGCGAAGCTGCCGGAGCTGAAGCTGACTATGAATACCTTCGCGGCTATCCGCCGGTCGACAACCACCATCAGGAAGCCCGGTTTATTGCTGAATGTGCTAAAAAAACGGAATCAGTACAGAATACAGAGTATATGAGCCCATCAATGGCCGGAGAGGATTACGCGCATTACCTCCAGCATGTGAAAGGCACTTATTTCTTCACAGGAGCCGGTCATCCGGACTGGGAAACAACGTATCCGCACCATCATTCAAAATTCGATATTGATGAACGCGCTATGCTCACCGCAGCCCAGGTCATCGGAAGAGCTGTTTTGGAATACCCCGGCGCTTCTTCATAATCGCAGGCCCCCTTTCTGTTACTAGAAAGGGGGCCTGTCGTCATTTATACCATCTCTTTTTGCTTTCTCCGGGTAACCCACCGGGGATAATATAGAAGAAGCAGCGCTACACATAAAATAAGTGCTGCTGTCCCGAGGAGCGATTGTCCAATCCATACATGAAGCAGGACAATCCCTGTTCCCTGGACCGCCAAAAGCGCTCTCGTAAACGTGATGAATGCCCCCTCTTTCCAAGCGGCCGGGACAGGATAAAGGTCCGGCCAGTCAATAGTAGCATAATGGCTTTTCAAAGCCTGCAGCTGCACAGCGGTCATATAAAGAAACAATCCGCCAATCCCAAGGCGCATCCATTCCGGAGCAAAAGCGTACATGACCAGTCCGCAGACCACAAGCAGACGGATAAACATACCTGCGTATTCTCCCGAACGAACAAAAGCCTTGCCGTACAGATACAAATACGTATTTTCCTGCTTATGGGTTAATTTGTCCACAAGCGAGGCCAGCCAACGCCGGCGTTTAATTTTCACTTCGACATGTGGGACCTCTGCAAACGACTGAACAAAACGGTAAAATTTAGCCAGTTGGTGATTCTCCGCTTCAAGAAGAACTTCCCAGCGCAGCAGCATAGAAGCAGAGCGTCTCTTTACCAGCTGCCAGTGCCCTGCCAACCCCACGAGGCCAACGCCAGCCAGATAAATGTTCCCCCACCAGGCGGCAAGCATTAAGAGAGCCGGCCACCCCCACCGGGCTGCAGTGGATATGTAACGATGAGTATGATCGTGCCATTTCCATTCTTCCCACTTTATAAATGTCGTTACAAAGGTTATTACGAGTAAAAGCAGAAGCATGAAGAAATAGCCAGCTCCCCCGGCAGCAGTACGCTCCTGAATAACCGGCCCTAAAACAACATATACAGCCAGCACCTCCACTCCCTGCAGCGCTGCTGAGTAGCGAAGAGATTTTTTAAAGAATGGGGCCATCCGCTTTTCGAGCGGAAGCAAAAACACAAGGTCCCCCGACTGTACAAATGGCCGGACCGGGCTGCGGAGCGTTAATACAGAAAATATCAGCCAAAGACCAATGACTATCCAGGAAGACTGTGGGAGCCAGTCCAAAAAAGCTGGATAAAATACCGCCCCGGCAAAAAGCAGAATATACAGGGCAAACATAAATCCGCTGTTTCCGATTAAACGCAGGTAGCGGCCGGCTTTCCCCCAAAACGATCCTGCCCGCTCATTCCACCACTGCCCAGTCATGACGTAATTTCTCCTTTAGTCACTTCGATATATAAATCATCAAGGTTCGCCCCGGGCATTCCTGCCTGCTCCTGGATTTCCTTCATGGTTCCTTTCAGGGCGACACGACCTTCGTGCAGCAGCACAAAGCGGTCACAGTAGCGCTCTGCAGTAGCCAGAATATGCGTAGACATTAGAATTCCTGCTCCATTGTCTTTCATTTCCACCATCATATCGAGCAGGGATTTTATGGCTACCGGATCGAGCCCGACAAACGGCTCATCGACGACATACAGCTTCGGCTCTACCAAGAAGGCGCACATAATCATCACCTTTTGCCGCATCCCCTTGGAAAAATGGTTGGGAAACCAATTTTTCCGCCGGGTCATCTGATAGGTCTCCATGAGCTTCTCACTGCGCTCTTCCCATGTTCCCTCCGGCACTCCGTAAGCCATAGCCGTAAGGCGCAGGTGCTCCCAAAGCGTCATTTCCTCATATAATATAGGCGATTCGGGAATGTATGCCAGCTGTTTCCGGTACGCTTCTGCATCTTCATGGATAGTTTTACTATTAATATAAATTCCGCCTTCTGCGGGTTCCATCAGCCCGAGAACATGCTTGATTGTTGTACTTTTCCCGGCTCCGTTTAACCCGATCAAGCCGACAATTTCCCCGGCGCCGACATCAAATTCCAGGTCATGGAGCACCGGCTTATGAATGTTGTATCCGCCGGTAATATGATCGATATTAAGTAATGCTGTCATACAAACGCTCCTTCAGCTAAGTAAAATACAGTCTTTTTATATTCTACACAGTTTCCCCGGGTTTTGTATATTTTTGCATGAAATTCATTTCTTCTTACGTTTCCATTTAACTCTAAACTGTTACTACGTATAATAGGATAGTAGATATATTCATGCTTAGAAAGGAGAATAACACTATGGCACATAATGACGACTGCATTTTCTGCAAGATAGCAGCCGGAGACATCCCCGCTTCTGTCGTTTACGAAGATGAAGAACTTCTGGCTTTCATGGATTTGGGACAGACGACGAAAGGACATACCCTCTTAATACCAAAGGATCACCAGGAGAATATTTATGAACTCCACCCTGAAACTGCGGCGGCTCTTTTCAAAAAAGCCCCTGAGATTGCAAATGCTATAAAGGATGCCTTTCAACCGGCAGGCATGAACCTTTTAAACAACAATAACAGCGTGGCATCGCAGTCCGTTTTCCACTATCATCTTCATTTTATTCCGCGTTATACGGAGAACGATGGGTTTTCTTTTACGTTCACGGATAATAACGACCAATATACAAGCGCTGATTTAGCCGATATGGCCAAAGGGATTGCCGATCGTTTATAGAAAAATAAATATGGATGGCTAAAAGGAGAGATCATATGTCACGTGCATATAATTTTAATGCGGGACCGGCTGCCCTGCCGGACGAAGTTTTAGAAAAAGCACAAAAAGAAATGCTTGATTTCAATAATACAGGTATGAGCGTTATGGAGCTCAGCCACCGGAGTGCTGATTATGAAGCAGTGCATAATCAGGCGCAGGAGAGGCTCCGGAGCCTGCTCGATATCCCTGAGGATTACGAGGTACTGTTTCTGCAGGGCGGAGCAAGCCTGCAGTTTTCAATGCTTCCGATGAATGTGCTCCGTGATGGAGAAACAGCAAATTACATTTTAACCGGCTCCTGGTCGGAAAAAGCGTTAAAGGAAGCAGAGATGATCGGCCAGACCAGGATCGGTGCTTCTGCCAAAGATCAGAACTACACCCACATTCCTGATATCGATACCCTGCAGCTCGACAGCCGGGACAAATACGTGCACATCACCACAAACAACACCATCTTTGGCACGCAGTGGCAGGAGCTTGATTATAACTGGCTTTCCCCAATAGTCGCCGATATGTCGAGCGATATTTTAAGCCGTCCTGTACCGGTTTCTTCGTTTGGAGCCATTTACGCTGGGGCACAAAAAAACCTTGGCCCGTCCGGCGTTACCGTCGTTATCGTCAAAAAAGACTGGGTCAGCCAGGCTCCCGGGCACACCCCGACACTTCTTCGCTACGACACTCATGCGGAAAAAAATTCGCTTTTCCACACTCCTCCGACATTTGCTGTTTACCTTCTGAATGAAGTGCTCGGATGGGTTGAAGAACGCGGAGGCGTCTTTGGCATGCAGCAGCGAAACAAAGAAAAAGCTGCTCTTCTGTATGACGCTATTGACAGCAGCGGCGGGTTTTACCGCGGCCATGCCGAAACGGACAGCCGTTCTTCCATGAATGTGACATTTAATCTTCCTACGGAAGAACTGAACAAGCAGTTTTTAACTGAAGCCAGCGAGGCCGGCTTTGTTGGGTTAAACGGCCACCGGTCTGTGGGCGGCTGCCGGGCCTCCATTTATAACGCTGTATCCAAAGAAAGCTGCCAGGCTCTACAGGACTTTATGCTTAACTTCCAAAAACAGAACCAATAGGCTTTTAATCAGCGGTGAATACCGCTGATTATTTTTATAAAATAAAAATTTATTGACGCGCCTTCTTTCCAGACTCCAGAAACTGTTTGAAATTCTTTATTTTTTTCCTGAATTCGCCTATACTACTATTAAAGAATAATATATTAAAAATGTATTTCAAGGAAGGAATGAGGCGGATGGATTTGAAATCTCTTTTTGCCGGTATGTTCACGGGGTCGATAGCTAGCAGTTTAATTATACTTTTTACCACGCCTGCTTCTGGCCCTGCCGTACGCCATTCCATAAAAAAATCGGAATGGACTCGCGCCGGCTTGAAATCTTCAACAAACAAATCAGCGATGGAAGACTGGCAATATGCTGCTACAGAAGGTTTTCAGGCCTTTGATGTACTGACCAAAGAAATGAAAAAAACCTATAAACGATACAAGCAGGAAGTTGAACCTGAAGTGGCCTCCATTCAGGAACAGGTGAAAGACATTTCTGAGTCCATTTCTCAATTGAATAAGCAGATCAAAAAAGAAACCCGGCGTTCCTAGTCACTGATGACCCAGCTTATAAGAGAGGGGGTTCTTTAATTGGACTCTTCATTTGATGCAAAGCAGTCGATACTATTCAGCCTTCGTGCTGCACAGTTGTCTAAAGCATTATGGAAATCGGTGGAAAAAGATTGGCAGGAATGGGTTAAACCATATGATTTAAACATTAACGAATTTCAAATTCTGTGGGTAGCGCACCAATTAGAGGGCGCTTCTGTTTCAGGAATTGCGAAGTTCGGCGTTATGCACGTCTCAACAGCGTTTAATTTTTCCAAAAAGCTTGAGGATCGCAGCCTATTAAAATTTTCGAAAAAGACAAATGATAAGCGTAATACGTACATTGAGCTTACAGAAGATGGGGAAAACCTGCTTCTTTCTATTCTCGAGTCCTACGAAAAAGAGACGTTTCAGGTTTCTGAAGGAGCCCTTCCCATCAAAGACCTTTATGGAAAGTTTCCCGAGTTTTCTGAACTTATGACTATCGTGCGCTACATTTACGGGGAAGAATTCATGCATCTGTTTGAAGAGTCCCTCCAGTCTTTTGAAAGTGATTTTATGGATAAAGACGGTGCATTGCTTCCGGCGGACAGATCTGCCAAATAAACCTCTTACAGGCCACCTGCTCTATTCAGGCGTACTGCGTTAGTATATAGGCTTCTTTTCTCTTCTGTAGGACGAATTGTTAGAAATTTCGTTCTATATATTTTTTTTATAACCCTATTGATTTTTTCTTCTGTTGGTATTACATTATTCAAAGTTGGGGTTTGGAGAGAGAGGAGGCCGTCGCATGAATTGCTGGAAATCAGTGAATCTACGAAAAGAAAACAACACAACAAAAATGACAATCATGTCGGTAGGATTTTCCTTTTTAACTTTTATGTTTACTTTTTTAATCTTCAGTTCGATCCATCCAGAGACGCAGCTCAAAGGCATCGGACTAGGAGTTCTTCTTTTAATAATGCTCAGTCTTTACCCTCTGCATTCAATTTTGCACGCCGTACCACTCTGGATGATTGGTATCGCTACAACCTGGAAATTTGACCGAAACCGCAGGAAGCAGCTTCCTGTGATTAAATACAGCTTCAGTAAACCCGTATCGAGAAATATGTATGTCGCGGCTATGCTCAGTCCTTTCGTGATACTTGGAACAGCAAGTATTGCCGGGGCCGTGCTTATGCCGGGCTACATGCATTATTTTCTAATTGTGTTTTCCTTAAACAGCGGCATGGCTATCCATGATTTTGCGTTTATCCGCCAGCTGGTGAGGGCTCCAAAGCACTGTACAGTGGAACGCAAGCTTGACGGCATGGATATTGTGCTTAAACAGCCTTCATAAATAAAAGCGGCCCCGGCGCGAGACAAAGCGCCGGGGTCTTTTTTATCTGCCT
This sequence comes from Marinococcus salis, assembly GCF_054971365.1. Classification (NCBI taxonomy): domain Bacteria; kingdom Bacillati; phylum Bacillota; class Bacilli; order Caryophanales; family Bacillaceae; genus Marinococcus; species Marinococcus salis. The sequence continues at coordinate 242,721 of NZ_JBQOJB010000003.1, forward strand.
ACGGTGAAGACAATTTCATCTTCTTCAAGGTTAACTTTGTCCGCCCTTACTGTATATTCTTCATCCTCACTCCACTGATCAAGCCTTATTCTGATTGTTTCTTCTTCAGGATTAATCTGGACGAATTCCGGAAATTCTGACTGGCTCTGCACTACCGTTAATACTTCCGGCCCCGGAAGCGGCAAGCCAGCAATGGAGAAATCCTCTTTCCGTAATTCAATATTTCCATTTTCTAAAGCCTCTGGCACAAAACTAAGTTCAATATCAATTTCGCGTCCCAGAAGCTCGAGCGCAGATACAATCTTAAACTGGCCATTTTCCACTACTAAGTCGGCTCTTTCATTTTCCATTTCTGCTTCTAGAATGTTATTTACCTGGGCAGAATCTGTTTCTCCGGTAAAGTACGGCTGGAAATCTTCCTCTTCGGAAATCTGCTGTTCTGTTTCTGTGGACCCGCTTTCCTGGTCCAGGGAAATCCACCAGAAGACGAGAGCACCTATGACAATAACGTTGATGGCTAATAGCAGGATGAATAAAATTTTCCATATGTTCCGCGACAAGCAGATCCACTCCTTTTTCTTGTAACAACTGCTTTTTTACTATATCATGTTCGGCAAAAACGTTATAGATATAATATCTTTTTTCTCTGTGCTTCCGGGTTCTGCCTATCTTTTTCTCTTATGATTTGTTATGGTAGTATCGTTAGGAATGGGGGAATTCTATGTTTATACTTTTCTTTATTGTGTTCGCTGTTGCTTATCTGTTCATCATGAACTCCATGACCAATAAGTTTGTTACCCAGCGGGAAGTTCCGGATGAAAAACAGCCGAAGGTCTTCAATACTATCAATGTGCTCGTAACCATCCTGCTTGTTTCTTCGTACGTTGAACTTCTTTTGGCAGCCTGAAGCTGAGAATTTTTTATCCTATTGTATAATACAATAGGATTTTTTTTACATTAATCGACATTTTTAAACTTTTTAATATGGTACAATATTGGGGTAGCACGAACATACATAGGGAGCTGGAGAAATGAAAAAATATATTTTTATGGCCGCAGGGATCAGTAGTGCCCTTTTGCTTGCATCCTGCAGCAACGAAGGCAGTGCAGCGGGAGACGGCGCGATTGTTGAAGTGAACGGCGAAAGTATTTCTGAGCAGGATTTGATGGAAGACTTGAAGGACAACTACGGCGAAGGTGCTTTAAACAATCTTATCCAGCAAAAAATATTAAATGATAAAGCCGAGGAGCTGGACATTTCAGGCAAACAAGTAACCAAGGAATTCAAGTCTATGAAAGAGCAGTATGGCATAGATGATAACGACCAATTCCTTCAAACCATCCAGGAAAATATGGGCGTCCAGGTCGAGAGCGTTAAAGCTTTCAAGGAGCAATATGTAAAACCGCAGATTGTGGTTGATGAGCTTGGGTCCCAGGATGTTGAGGTAACCGAAAAAGAAATGAAAAACTACTACGAAGAAAATAAAGACGATCTTGTCCAGGTCGAAGCTAGCCACATTCTCGTAGATAGTGAAGAAAAAGCAAACGAAATCATCAAAAAGCTCGAAGAAGGCGCAGATTTTGCTGAGCTTGCAAAAGAAAAGTCCATCGATACTGCTTCCGGTGAAAGCGGCGGTGAGCTTGGTTATTTTGGCAAAGGAGAAATGACGGAAGCTTTCGAGGAAGCTGCCTTTAACATGGAGACAGACTCCATTTCCGAAGAGCCTGTGGAAACAGAGCACGGCTTCCATGTAATTAATGTTACCGGTAAAAAGGAAAGTTATAAGGAATTGAAAGATGATATCAGGGAAACACTTCAAGCAGAAGAACAAAAAGACGGTCAGCAGGTGCTGAATGAATTAATGCAGGACGCTGAGATCAACGTCGAAGACGAAGATTACAAAGACTGGGTTCAGACGTTCACTGAAGCAAGTGAAGAGAGTTCAGGGAACTAACAGTCTGCCGCAAAAAAACCGGGGCGATTACGCCTCGGTTTTTTGTGTCTCTATTTCATTTTCTGCAGGAAGAATGATGGTAAACCTGACGCCCGCCTCCGTATTGGCTGCCTCTTTTGATGCTCCGTGCAGCTCCGCAATCTGGCTTACAATCGCAAGACCGAGCCCGAACTGCCCTTTGTTCCCTTTCCGGAATGGCGTGAAGATATATTCAAGTTCTTCCTCATTTATGTTTTCCCCGTTATTTTCCACGGTGATTTTCACTTGGCCTCCTGCATCCTTTTCCGCTTTAATCCAAATACTGTCCTCTGCGTAACGAAGCGCGTTTTCCACTAAATTTTCAAGCAGCACCCGCATATGCTCAGCATCTGCATACATACGTACGCTTGCTCCTTCGATATAAAAGCGGATGTCGCTACGCTGAAGTCGAAAGCGTTCTTCAATCGCATAAGCCAGTTTGCCGAATATGATTTCTTCATGCTCAATCGCCTCTGTTTTAAGCGAATCAAGCTTCGTATAATACAGCATATCCCTAACCCTTTTATCCATGCGGTTCGCTTCATCAATGATGACGTCCATCGTTTTTTCCATGTCTTTTTTCGGCAGAATACCGTCTTTAACGGACTGCGCATAGGATTTAACAACCATTATCGGTGTCTTAAGTTCATGAGAAGCATGCTGGATAAATGTTTTTTGCGAGTTGTCATACCGGATTAAATTCTGCCGCATCCGTTCAAACTGCTCGGACAGCTTCTGAAAGTCCTGGTCCCCTTTCCAGTTGAACGGCTCTCGCCAATTCCTTTCAGCGATCTGTTCAAAACGGTTCCCAAGCACGCGCAGAGGCTGCCGCAGGTAGCGCTTTAGCCAGATCGCCGGCAGCAGGCTTACGACACTTGTGATAAGCAGTATGTACACCAGACGCGTCCACAGACGATTCACCATTGTGTCTCTGTACGTATCCCACATGTAGGAAATTTGAAATGCTTCTTCTCCGTCCGATTCCACTTTTGTAATAACGTAAAACAGGGTAGCGTCGTTAAACGTAAGTTCATACCGCTCCCGCTCCGCATTTTGGTTGCCGGCATTTTCAAGCATTTCTTTTTCTACTTCCGCCGGCGGACGCGGTTCCCCACTGACCGTTTCATTTTCAGTAACAAACACGTGTCCTACCGAGCGCTCCGCTTCCCGTCTTTCAATAAAATCCAGATCATCTGATTCCGGAGGAGTAAAATAATCACTCAGCGGGTTAACGAGCTGGGCTTGTTCTTCTTCAATAATCCGGTACGTTTCTTCTGTCAGTGTCCCCCGGATTGAAATAGGATACACAATGATGACTGTCAAGCCGACCAGGACAATAATGGCAATAAAAGAGAGCCAAATGCGCTGGGTTAAATTCACTTTCATCATGACGGCAGTACACGATACCCATATCCATACAGCGTTTCCAGATGAATTCTCGGCATTTTCTTCCGGACTCTCCGCACTACGTCATCCACGGCGCGTTCAGAGCCGAAATAGTTTTCTCCCCACACATGCTCAATAATATCTTCCCTCGACAAAGCTTTGCCTACCTCCTCGGTCAAAAGCAGAATTAAATCCATCTCCTTTGTGGTTAATTCGATATGGGTATCGTTATTTTCAGCATCCGTTACCGTACGTGCTTCCGGATCGATATAATAATTGTTTACTTCTGTCCTTCTTGTCTCGGTCTGGGACTCCCCGTAAATACGGGATAACAGCTTTTTGGCACGGATAATCAATTCCTGGGGCAAAAATGGCTTCGCCAGGTAGTCATCGCTTCCCATCTCAAGGCCAAGCACCCGGTCAAGATCCTGATCTCTCGCGGAAATAAAAATCACCGGCACTTCCCCCTTTTTAGAAGAACGAATTTCTTTTAGTATTTGATAGCCATCCGTGCCCGGCAGCATAATATCGAGCACCCACAGATGCGGCGGGTCTTCTTTAGCCTCCAGGGCTTCTGTGCCATTATCAAATACGGTCACTTCCCACCCCTCTTTTTCCATGTAAGGCTTCAGCACCCCGGAAAGGTTTTCTTCATCTTCCACTAAATAAATTGTATATGCAGTCGTCATATATCTCGTTCCTTCCTATGAAGATACGTATTCGTCTGCTATTATCGTAGCAGTATTATTACTCAGACGCCACTTTCATCTGTATTAGACGGTATTTATGTACCAGCGTTTCTAAAAAAGAAAGCCGCACTGCTTACCTGCAGGCGGCTTTTCATGGTTACGTTGTGGTTTTTTCCTGCTGGTTCTGCTCCATTTTTTCTTTGCGTTTCGTGAAAACGAGTGTCTGGAAAATCATGAACACACCACCCGTCGCCCAGTAAAGAGAAAGGGCAGACGGCAAAAATATACCTGCTACAATCATCATTACCGGCATGAGCATCATAATTGGCCTCATATTCTCAGGCATGTCCTTCGCCGTAATTCTCGTTTGTAAAAACATCATCAGTCCCGCGAGAATCGGAAAAATGAAAAATGGATCGGGTTCTCCGAGGTCCACCCATAAGAAACTGTGGGCTGCCAATTCTTCTGTACGCTGAATAGCAAAGTAAAAGGCCATCAGTATTGGCATCTGCAGAAGAATAGGCAGACAGCCCATCATTGGATTTACACCCTCGTCCCGGTACAGCTTCATCATTTCCTGCTGAAGCTTTTGTGCTTCTGCCTGATTTTTAGAGCTGTATTTTTCCTGAAGTTCTTTCATTCTCGGCTGCAGCCGCTTCATGGCAATAGCACTGTTCTGCTGTTTTAAAAACAACGGAAGAAGCACGATACGAATAATAATCGTTACCACAATAATCGAAAGACCGTAGTCTCCGTTAAAAAATTGGGCGATCGTGATTAAAAGCCACGAAAACGGGTATACAAAGAAACGATTCCAAATTCCTTCACTGTCTGCTGATATTGCTTCCTGTTCGCCTCCACAACCGGCGAGCACTAGCATCAAAACACTTAACATTGCTATTAATTTCCACTTACTATTCACTACATTCACTCCTTCTTATTTTTCATGCTTCCAGATTATGATGAAAAATAAGAAGAGTCTTCATCATCATGCCTGCTGTCTGAAGCGTCGGGTATCTTCTTTTGTACAGTAACAAAGCGAAGAGCAGCCGCCTCAGGCACCCGGCTGTAATCATCATAGCAGACACAGGCTTCCTCGTGATGGAGAGAATAAGCATTGGTGCTGGTGAGATGCTGGCTGACGGTCCAAAGCGTAGTGATGAGCACGCTTATAAGGAGAAGCCATTCTACCCAGTTTATTTCTGCAAACGTTTCAATAAAAAACAACTTATCCCCCCTCCTCTGCTAAGTGATTTTCTTCAAGACTCACCAGTTCTACTTCTTCATCATATGTGTTGTGATAATTAAGAATATCGTCTACGTACCAGTCCGCCTGGTTATATTGATATAACGCCCGCCGTAACTCACCGCCTGCTGCTCCGTGGGATGCAAGAAAATTTGCTGCCGAATACACGGCATCCTCGAGAGCATATGGGTCCGCCCTGCCGTCACCGTTAGCATCAATACCGTAGCCTCCGTATTCATTAATCGTTTCCGGATCGGTTAGTTCCTGTTCCCCTATGTCGGTATTGCCATTTCCTCCGCAGCCCGGATAATCCCACCCTACAAAGGTGCATGGCATAAACTGCATATGTCCTACCGCCCCTACCGGGCTTTCCAGGGTTTCCATCGTAGAAAACACAGTTTCCACCCGGTGGACCGCTGCTAAGAGGGTCCACGGAATATCATAATCTTCTCCCGCCTGTTTGTAAACAGAAATATATTCTTCCGGAACTTCATTTTCTGCAAAGTCCTCCGGGGAATTGTACGTCGGTGTGCTCCCGTCCTGCACCGATGATGCAATAAAAACAATAGCTGCTGTGAGTAAAGCTGTCACTGCTGTAATTAAGTAAACGTATCGATAACGCTTGGCCTGCGGACGCACAGCTTCCCCTCCTGTTAACATAACTCGTGACTGGACACACATTCTTCCATGTTTATTGTAGCACGTATCCACTAGAAACTATAACAACCCAGGTGACAATAAAAAAAACTTTCCCCCATTGCAGAGGAAAGTTTTTTTATTACTGTTGGCCGTTATTCTCTTCGGGCACGCCGTAGAGTTCTTCAAGCGGCTCAGTGATAATTTTATTCAAGTCAGAGATCACTGTACTGAGCTGCTGCTCCTGCTGCATCAGCTTCGAAATAACTTCGTGCTGTTGTACCATTTCGAACTGTTTTTGCGCCTGAGTAATTTCTTCTTCCGAAGGCTGCTCTCCCTGCATTTGCTTTTGCTGGAGTTCAAGCTGTACATTACGGAAGTTATCAAGCATACGCTTTGCGACTTCGTCCTGCTCTACTTCATCATGAAGCTCTTTAAGCTGCTGGAATTCTTCGCTGTCACGAAGCGCACTGGATAATTCATAAGCCTTGTCGTGAATATTGGACATATATAAGTCCTCCTTTAAGATTGTCTGTACGAGCATAACATGAACAACCAATAGAATTCATCCATTCCGGAAGAATCAATGGCATTTTTTTATTCATACTACCCACAACACAACTATTCCCTGCACACAGCCTACGAAACCGCCAATCAATCCCCCTAAATACGTGATCAGCCTGAATTCCCTTCCGGAAATTGTGAGCAGCATAGCCTCCATCCGAGCAGTCGAAAACGAGTCCACCTGTTCTTTAACCACGTCGTGAAGATGAAGCTGTTCAAACAGGTTGGGGAGCCTTTTAGCGATGGAAGCCTGCCCTTTCTGTACTGCCTTTGGCACCCATTCCTCCAGTACTTTTATCTCGTAAGCGGGGGCCCAGTCTTTTAAAGGCTGTTCCAGCCTTTCCATAACCGGTACGTGCTTATCGACCGTCTCCACAATATAATCTACGGCAGCCCGTGAGTCCACATATGCAAAAGCTGACGATGCCGGCTTTTCAAATAACGCTTTGCGTTCCTGCTGCAGCAGCCCTGAAATCATTTTTTCCGTGCCGGGGTCTTCAAAAAAACGCAGTACCTCTGGTTGTATGCGATCTACGAGACGGTCGTTACCAATCATCGTGCCGAAAAAGTTCACCATCGAGCCCTTTCCTTCTAAAAAGCGCTCGAGTAAAAGTGCCAGCTGCTGTTTTCCAGCACTTGACCGAAAATAATCGCCGGCTTTCACCATGATTACCTGAGTAAGCTCTTTGGTTATGAGTTCTGATTGATGGACTGCGCCCGGGGGCAGCAGTTCCTTAATAGGGGTATCTGCATGGCGGTGCTTAGCCTCTTCCCATTTTATATCGAGCGTCTCTCTTAACGTCTCACGGAGAAAGCCGCGACTATCCTTTAGGCCCGTCCACTTTTCGACATAGTCGGATAAGCTTTTTTCAGAATACAGGTACTCCTTCATCTCTAATGTTACCCATTCATTTAACTGACGAGAGAACATATCACTTCGAATTTTTGTCTGCAGCCCCTCCGGAGTCAGCAGATGATCTGTTACGACCCGGCCGAGCTGCCCAGCGAGCTCATTCCGCCTTTTGGGGATCAACCCGGGTGTAAACGGCAGCCGCACGGACCCTACATATATAGGCTTATATGGCCTGAACAGCATCCGGATCGCAAGTGAGTTCGTCACTCCCCCAATGGCTGCTCCGATAGCGATCATAATAATAATAGTAATAGCTGCATTCATGGTGATTGCTCCTTTGACAGTTCTCTGTGAATTTAAAGTTAGCTTTCTTAGGTAAAAATAAATTCTTCGTCCTCTATAATAAATGTCCCACGCTTGAATACGTTTCTCCATACTCTTTTATTCACGTTATCCGGTGGCGCCGAAACTATTTGTATGCTTTTTAGCGGGAACGTTTGAGCTTCAAGCCACCGCTCTGCAAGTTCCTGCTTCCATCCTATGGAACCGCTCCATCCTTCAGCAGGTGCTATGACTGCCTCCGCGCTTCCACCGTTCCAGCGCAAAAGCGCCGTTTCCACGGAATCCATGCCCTCTAGCCATTTTTCAAGCGGCAGCAGGGAAACCGTACGCTGCCCCACTTTATTAATATCAGACTGCTCCCCAGCATACGTATATCCTTCTTCGTCATCTATTAAAAATCCAGTACCTGCCCACACGTCTTTCCATAAGGACCAGGGGGCGCCGTTATACTTCACCTGCCCATCAACCAACACTTCCCGGCTGCCTGGCCACGGTTTCTTTACTACTATTCTTCCAGGAGCGTGACGTACAGCATATCCCTCGCTGTCCCAAGTGTCTGCCACCATTCCCGGCAGGCGGCTGTTGTACTTTTCAAGATGCACACCGCGGTCCGGAAGATCAGCAATAATCATTCCCGAGGCACAAGCCCCTCCGAAAGCTTTTAAAAGTGGAATTCTTCCTCTTGTTAGTACATTCATAACCCACTGAAGGTCGCTGCTCATCCAGTCTTCTTCCCATGTCAGTACGTAGCGCAGCGAATGCAAATGATATTCTTTCCACTTACTCTGGGCCTGAACAGATGCCGTCCGCGCTGAGAGCGAATCAACACCGATATGTGTGATGCCTTGCGCTTCAATCGTGCTACCGGCATCAGCGCCCTGGTCATTCCAGGAAAACAGGCAGTATGCTGCATTATTTGCAAACGTCCCAAACATAGCAAACAGCTGGTCAAAACCCCACTCCCTGCTGAGCCACCACAGACGGTCTTTTGGCCGTACGTCCCACACTAATCCAATCTCGGTGCCAGACTTTATAAATAAATTCGCATGGCTGAGAACATATCCTTCAGAGGCCCCCTTTTCACTTTCATTAAAGAGAACCATTGCAGGATCTGTGCCGTTCGTTTTTTCAGGCTTCTCCTTATTTTTTCCGGCCGGCAGTGTTTGCCACTGCTTATATTTCGATGATGGTTCGCCGTCTAGTTGAATAATTTTCGCTGCAGCTAAACCATACCTTTCCTCAGCTTCAGAGACAAACGCCCCCGTTTTAATAATGAGCCATTCCGGTTGAAAATGCGCATGGGCCTGCGCCTCTGTTTCCGCTGTCCAGCGGGTGTAGTAAGGGCAAGCCACAGCGCCGATATATACTAACGCCATAAATATTACCGCTGACTGTTTATCAGGTTCTGCTGCTACAGCTGCCCGTTCTCCTTTGTTTATACCGGCTGCCCTCAGTTTTCCGGCAGCTTCTTGCACATACCCTGCCAGCATTTCATATGTCCATTCGCCGTTTTCATCGATAAACGCTGTCTGTTGCATTCCTTCTTTTGATTTATTTATCAGCTGCTCTGCAGCATTCATTTTACCTTTATAAAACCACACAGCCTCCCGTCTTCCACGCGAAAGCTCAACAGTATCTTTATATCGTCTAATCCATTTTGTTTCAAGCCGTTTAGATGCCTGCTGCCAAAACCAGGAGACGTCTATGGCGGCATGCTTTTTCAGTTCTTCTGTGTCATTTAAGCCGAGTGCTAACGTCCAATGATAAAGTGCGTTTGTCCTCCATTGAACGATAGGGGGTTCCCAAGTAGTCCACTGCATTTTTCATAGCCTCCCGACGTTTTTCCTTTTATAGAATGGGAATAGGGGTGTATATCTATTTTTACATAGCTTATAGATAAGTGAAACAAAAAGGAGTGCTCCAGATGAAAATAGCTTTATTCGGCGGCACCGGACGTACCGGTTTTCACTTTGCGATTATGGCTGACGCCGCAGGTCATGATTTGAAAATGCTTGTCCGCTCACCGGAAAAGACGGACGGCCTGCCTGCTTCTGCAGAGCAGATATACGGTGACGCCCTTGATCAGGCAAAAATGAGACAAACACTACAGGGTGCAGATGTGGTAGTCAGTGCGCTTGGTACCGATAAACAAAACCTCTTAAGCAGTGTCACACCTCTTTTGTTAAAAGAAATGAATGATCTCGGTATCACCCGTTTAATTACTGTAGGTACTGCCGGCATACTTCGGTCCCGGACAGAACCGCACCTTTACCGTTTTGAATCTGCAGAATCCAAACGAAGAAGCACTACGGCCGCCAAAGACCATAAGGCAGCTTATGAATACATTAAAGAAACCTCTTACTGCTGGACGGTTATCTGTCCAACCTTTTTGCCAGAAGGCCGCAGCACGGCTTCCTGGCGTTTTGAAACCGATTATCTTCCGGAAAACGGCACCCAGATTTCCACAGGGAACACAGCTGATTTTTTATTGCACGTATTGGAAAATCACTCTCAATTCTGCCAAAAAAGGATAGGCGTTTGTGAGTAAGGCTGTGTAACTAGCGGTACAAACATGCTATACTAATTACCATTATCTAAGTAAAAACCCCGAAAGAAGGAGGGCGGCGATATGAGTATTTTCGGTATCATTCTTGGTATTGTTATTGTTACTGCTATTATCAGCTGGATTATCGGCTACAATGCCTTAATTAAATATTTGAACTGGGTAGAGGAATCCTGGACCCAGGTGGAATTTCAACTGCACCGGCGCATGAATCTAATTCCTGACTTTGTGGATTCTGCCCAGAAATCCTGGCGCCACAAACAGGATGAACTGGAAACATTGGTTCAATACAGAAGCGAAACGTTATCCCCGGAAGCAAGCAGACAGGAACAGCTGTACATTAACTCTCTTATTGAAGAGACCCTTCACGAGGTGTTTGACGCTTCCATGCCCGAAGATAAGCAGCTGCAGTCCGAGCTGAAATCAATGCGGGAGCAGTTCGACGATGCCCAAAATAAGATTATTCATTCTTCAAGTGTTTATAATAATACGATAGATAAATATAATACAAAAATCTCCTCGTTTCCGGTTAAGTTTGTTGCAGAGCTGCACCACTTTAGAACACGCAGCCCGCTCCCTGCCCAGAGTCCTGCTCCAGGAGGAAGTGCTAAAGAAAAAGCTGAAACTTCCGTATAAACCAAATATGCATATAATTATATTTTTTAACCTGAGCCTGTGTCTTTTCCTCTCATCCATGAAAACAGATGATAACACGTTCTCATCGGAATTAGGCTATTCTTTCATCTATGCTATTCTAAACAGGCAGGTTCTCCTGAGATGAATGCATCTTTACCTGTACGATACCTTTTTTACCCTGTCCAGATATTTCGGCAGGGCTTTTTTATGTCCCAGCCTGTTTAAAAAAAGCAGTACATGGCAAAAGAATGATGAATCCTCTCGTGTTATAATGATGAAAGACATTTGAGACCACTGTCTATGTTTATTCAGCACTGTATGAGAAAGGAAGCTTCAGACATGAAAACGTTCGAACAAAAACTTCACAACTATGCAAGACTTGCCGTGGATAAAGGGGTTAATATCCAGCCAGGCCAAACTTTAGTTATTGCAGCTCCTATTGATGCTGCACCTTTTGTCAGAAGACTGGCCGAAGCAGCATATGAAGCCGGAGCAAAACATGTCTACCCGGAGTGGGCAGACGATGAATTGACGAAAATTAAATATGAAAAAGCACCAGAGGAAGCGTTTCATGAATTCCCTTCCTGGCGGGCAGAAAGCAGGGAACAGCTGGCCCGGGAAGGCGCGGCTTTTATCACGGTGAAATCCACGAATCCCGATCTGCTGAAAGGCGTGGATCCTGATAAAATCGCTAATGCGAATAATGCAGCCGGCGCTGCTATGGAAGGATTCCGTGATTATATTCAGGCTGACCGTGTCAGCTGGCTTGTAATTTCCACTCCTTCTTCGGGATGGGCGAAAAAAGTATTTCCTGACGAGCCGGAAGACCGGGCTATCGACCTGCTTTGGGAACGGATCTTCAGCGCCGTACGGGCGGACACCGAAGACCCGGTACAGGCCTGGGATGAGCATAACCGCACGCTGCGTGCCAAGGTTGATTGGCTGAACGCCAAAAAATACAAATCGCTTCATTATACTGCTCCCGGCACAGATCTTGAAATCGGCCTTCCTGACGGGCATGTGTGGGCCGGCGGCGGAAGCACCAATACCTCAGGCGTCCCTTTTATTCCTAACATGCCTACGGAAGAAGTATTTACCGCTCCCCATAAGGATTTCGTTAATGGGTTTGTAACCAACACCAAGCCATTGAATTACGGCGGCAATGTTATTGACCAGTTTACGCTTCATTTTAAAAATGGAGCCGTTACGGATATAGAAGCCGGTGAAGGTGAAGACACCCTGCGTCACCTGATTAATTCAGACGAAGGCGCTGCCCGGCTCGGGGAAGTTGCTCTCGTGCCACACAGTTCCCCTATCTCGCAGTCTGGCATTTTATTTTTCAACACGCTGTTTGATGAAAATGCCTCTAATCATATTGCGCTTGGCAGCGCTTATGCTTTCTGTGTAGAAAATGGACCGGAGATGAATAAAGATCAGAAAGAGCAGGCCGGTTTAAACACAAGTATCGTGCATGTTGATTTTATGATTGGAAATGAAAATATGAATATCGACGGCATTCTTCCCGACGGAACAAAAGAACCTGTATTCAGGAACGGTGAATGGGCTGAATAGCTGTCCTACTATTTCTTGAAAGGAGATTACTATGAGTTTACCTAAAACATTAACAATAGCCGGCTCCGACACAAGCGGTGGTGCTGGCATTCAGGCAGATTTAAAAACATTTCAGGAGCTTGGTACGTACGGAATGGTTTCCCTGACTACGATTGTCTCCCAGGATCCAGACAACGAGTGGTTCCACCGCGTTTATCCGATCGACATCTCCACACTTGAAGCACAGCTTGATACAGTGCTTAAAGGGATCGGCGTCCAAGCTGCTAAAACCGGAATGCTTGGCTCAAAAGAAGTCATCGAGCTCGTAGCAAAAAAATTAGATGAACACCATATAGAACAGCTGGTGGTGGATCCGGTGATGGTATGCAAAGGTGCCGATGAGCCGGTCAATCCCGAAATGGACGCTTATTTGCGGGAAACGCTTGTGCCAAAGGCATTTATTGTAACGCCTAATTTGTTCGAAGCATCCCAGCTCGCCCAGGTGCCTCTCCCGCAATCGCTCGAGGACATGAAAGCAGCTGCAGAGAAAATTTATCAGCTTGGTCCTTCCTTCGTTATTGTGAAGGGCGGCGGGGACACCGGAGCAGAAAAATCAATCGATGTTCTTTATGACGGCAACAGCTTTGAGTATATTGAATCTGAAAAAATCAATACAGACTACACTCACGGCGCGGGCTGCACTTTTTCTGCTTCCATCACAGCAGAACTTGCAAATGGAAAGAGCGTGCGGGAAGCAATTCACACTGCAAAACAGTTTATTCAAGCTTCCATTCAGGAATCCTTCCGCCTGAACGATCATGTCGGTTCTGTAAACCATACAGCTTACCGCCACCGCGCTCCCCAATCTTGAATATGTTTTCGGCTTCTACGCCGGGAATAAGCAGGTGACCACCTTGGAATTATTTCAATGCACAAAAAGCGTTTATAAGCACGTCGAAATGGATGTTATCGAAATTTATCCGCCCCAGCTGCTTTTTCGTCACGGTTACATTTATCCAGGCTTTTTCGATGAGAGCGGCGTCTGGATGGCTACCGACGAAGAAGATGTAATCCATGTGATCAGTGAGCACCCCTCGCCAGAACAGGATCACTGGTTCCAACAGCATTTCAAAAAAGTATAAATAAATGGAAGGAGCATGCAGATGAAACGCTATCATGTAGAAGTTCACGGAAATGTTCAAGGCGTCGGGTTTCGGCAGTTCACTCAGTCAGAAGCAGTAAAACACAATATTCATGGCTGGGTTCGCAACAAATCAAACGGAGTGGTGGAAATTGAAGCCGAGGGCACGCCCCAGGACATGGATCACTTTCTTGTCGCAGTACAGGAAGGCAGCCCTTTTTCTACCGTTGAACGCCTCGAAACCTCTGATCTTGATTCTGTCGACCATAATGAATCTTTTGACGTTCGGTTCTAATTAAATGAAACAAAAAACTCTCCAGCTGATGACATTAAGCTGGAGAGTTTTTTCATTAGAAAGCCCAGGATTTACGTTCTTCAAGCCGGGCAGCTGCCTGGCAGACGGGCAGATAAGGCAGATGAAAATCATGGCGGACCACCTGCTCAAGTGCCGGAAAACCATGAATATATTTGGTCACCGTAGCCCCGCTCGCCTTTCGGGCTATCAGTTTATTGTTTTTCAAAGACAGCAGCATATATTTTTCAGGGAGCCAAAGCTGCAGACGCAGCTGATTCATATACGGAGCATCCGACCCGTAAGATTTGTAGACCTTGTTTTGAAGAGCAGCTTCTTCTGCTTCCACTTCAGGGTTAAAAGCCCACGACTCATCCGCCTGCTTTCCGTCTTTCATTCGTATATAACGATACAGCCCCGACTCCTTCTGATAGTGAAACAGCAGCTGCTCGCCATCAAACTTTTTTGAGCTCTCCGTTGCCTTCCGAAGAGGGATAGGTTCAAATAACGGCGCAGTTGTACCTACATCCACAAAATAGGGAGAGAGGCCTGGCTGGTTGGTTTCTACCCGGATCGACACGTGGTCTTCATTTAAATAAATGAGTCTTGCAGAGAATCCCAGCTCCTGCAGCAGCTGATAAAAATGCACGTTCAACGTATAGCACGTTCCTCCCATCTGGTATACCTGGCGCTGATACAAAAAGGACTCGACAGACATTAATGCTGATGCTTCTGTCTTCTCTCCCGCTTCAATCAGCTTACCTACGTTTTCAAATGGAAACTGCTGCAGATGGGAACGAATCAACTTTGTCAAAAACCGAACATTTGGCTGCTCTATTTTCAGCTTTAATATGTGCAGGTAGTCCTCTACCCATGACTGCATGCCAAACAACCTCCTTTTGAGCCGTTAGAAGGCAAAAACAACACGTACCTTCTTTTTGCTCTACAGACTCTTTCAGTCTTCGAGACGTTCATGCACCATGGCCATGACATCCATTTTCAGCTGAAGAAGCTTCTCTTCAGTTTGTTTAAACGTTTCTCCCTTAACTCCGAAATAAAACTTCACTTTTGGTTCCGTGCCTGACGGACGTAGACAGAACCAGGAGTCATCGTCTGTAAAAAACTTCAGTACGTTCGAAGACGGAAGCTGAATAGACTCTTTTTTTCCATTTTCAAGCAAGTACGTGCGTTCCCCTGTTTTATAATCCTCCAGTTTTTGAATAGAAGCATCACTTACCTGCACAGGCGGATCTTCGCGGAATGTTTCGATCAGGTGATCAATTTGGGCCGCGCCCTCTTTTCCTTTTTTCGTTATGGAATCAAGCCCTTCCATAAAGTATCCATAACGGTTGTAAATCTCCAATAGGCCTTCATATACAGTGCGTCCCTGTTTCTTATGCCAAAGCGCCATTTCTGCGATTAAAAGCGCTGCCTGCACAGCATCTTTATCGCGCACAAAGTCTCCGATTAAGTATCCGTAAGATTCCTCATAGCCAAATTGAAACGCATATTCTCCTGTTTCATTATACATTTTGATTTTTTCACCGATGAATTTAAACCCGGTGAGCGTGTCTTCGCATGCCTGGCCATAATGTTCTGCTATAGCTCTTCCAAGTTCAGAAGTTACAATTGTTTTCATTACAATGCCGTTTGCCGGAAGGGTTCCAGCTTCTGTTTTCTGCATGAGAAGATAATCAAGAAGCAAAGCTCCCGTCTGGTTTCCAGTGAGCACCATAAACTCACCGCTGCTGTCTTTAGCTGCCAGGCCAATACGGTCAGCATCTGGATCGGTAGCAATCAGTATATCAGCACCGCTTTCGCTTCCTATTTGAACAGCTTTTGCAAAAGCTTCTTTTTCTTCTGGGTTCGGACTTGGCACGGTAGAAAATTCCGGGTCAGGCGTTAACTGCTCCTCCACTGTCGATACATTGTGAAAACCAGCCTCCGTGAGTGATCGCAGCACTGGTTCTTTCGCAGTTCCGTGAAGTGGTGTGAATACTATATTCAAATCACTGCCGCTTTCTTTAATCATTTCCGGCTTCAGTAGAATCGACTGCAGCGCTTTATCATAAGCTGCATCGGTCTCTTCCCCAAGCATAACGAGAAGGCCTTCCTCCTGCATCGAGCCGCTGTCTTTCACCCGGATTTCAAGTTCATTTTCGACCGATTCCACGCAGGCAATCAACTCATCGGCAGGCCCCGGCGGGAACTGCCCCCCATCCTCTCCGTACACTTTAAAGCCGTTATATTCCGGTGGATTGTGACTTGCTGTAATTACTACACCGGCAAACGCGTATGTTCTCCGCACCGCAAATGAAAGCTCGGGCGTTGGGCGCAGATCTTCAAACAAGTATACCTGGATACCGTGCGCCCCAAGTGTCTGCGCTGTTTCGAGTGCAAACTTTTCCGAATAGTGACGTGGGTCAAACGCAATTGCAACCCCTCGGGACTTTGCCTCCGCTCCCGCATTTTCTATATACCGTGCAAGGCCTTCTGCCGCCCGGCGGATCGTGTATGTATTCATTCTATTCGTACCAGGCCCGATTTCTCCGCGCATGCCCCCGGTTCCAAACGCCAGGTATTGATAAAAGTACTCCTCAGCGTTCGTTTCATCCAGCTCGTGAAGCTTTTCTTTCCATGCGTCTTCTATAAATGCATGGTTTTGCCATCGGTTCCAGTGGTCCGTCCAACTCATATATACAATCACTCCTGAAACGTTTAATATGTTTCCCAGTAAAACAGTCTATTACCAGTATATAAGAAAGCACGCGTTTCTACCATGGTTTTCGGGCATTCCTTTCTTCTCTTTCAAAATAAAAAAGCCTGCTCCAAGTACAGAGCAGGCGAGGTTGTGCAATTTATTAATTTGCTTGTTTTTCCCGGGCTTTTTGGTCATCAACGTCTTCATATGGCTTCGTTGCATAGGCAATTTCAGATTCAAGCTCTTTAGTGTAGGCTTTGGTTTCTTCGTCGGACCAGTTTAATGATTTTTTCATAAACGCAATCACAGACTCTTTCCAGCGCTTCAGCTCCGGCATATCAAAGAACAGGAAGGCCGTTCTTCTGTTTAGGAAGTCTAGCGGCGTAACTGCCATCTCGTACTCGAGGGCGTACAACAGCCGGGCAGCAAGTTTTAACGGCATGCCGCTGTTTTTCGCTTCTTCAAGATTTTCTTCCAGCAGCTCAAGCATTTTCAAGCCATTTGCCCCGTAAAAACGGAACAGATCTTCTGTTTCGTCTCTTGTCATACCTAGTGCTTCGCCGCGGTACGCTTCTTTCACAGCAAACGTTTCATAGCCGGAGGAGCCGCCTACTTCTCCACCTGAAAGCCGGATGTCCTGGGTTGGACATGGCGCGTGAATGTTCATTTTTTCCACCACGACGTCAACAATCCGCTCTGCCATTTTACGGTATCCGGTCAGCTTACCACCAGCAATGGAAATTAACCCCGAATCGGAAATGAAGATCTCATCTTTACGGGAAATTTCAGAAGCGGATTTTCCTTCCTCCTGAATGAGCGGTCGGATGCCGGACCAGCTGGATTCTACGTCTTCCGCCTTTAGTTTTAGGGACGGGAATTCATAATTTGTTACTTCTAAAATATAGTCGCGGTCTTCACGGGAAACACGGGGCTCCTGCAGGTTCGATCCGTAATCAGTATCTGTCGTGCCCACGTATGCCTTATTGCCACGTGGGATGGCAAAGATCATCCGGCCATCCGGAGCATCAAAGTACGTAGCCTGGCGGAGCGGGAACCGGCTGAGGTCAAACACAAGGTGAATTCCTTTCGTGTGATGCAGGTGTTTACCTGTGTTCGATCCGTCTACTTTTCTTAGCGTGTCTACCCACGGGCCCGCAGCGTTCACCACATGGTCCGCATAGATGCGGTGGGTTTCATTGTTGATCAGATCTTTTACTTCCACGCCAATCAGCTTGCCGTTATCATACAAAAGATCAGTAGCTTTGGCGTAGTTAACGGCGTTAGCGCCGAGCTCCACAGCCTTTTTCATTGCTTCGAGAGTTAATCTCGCGTCGTCTGTACGGTATTCAACGTAAACGCCGCCTCCAAGAAGGTTATCTTCGCGAAGTAGTGGCTCTTTCTCCATCGTTCTTTTTTTGTTAAGCATGTAACGGCGCTCATGCTTGTTTACCTGCGCAAGACGGTCATAGACCTGCAACCCGAATGAAGTAGTAGTCTTACCAAGGTTTCCGCCTTTTACGATTGGCAGTAGCATCCACTCCGGCTCAGTAACGTGGGGCGCATTTTCGTACACAATGGCCCGCTCCCTGCCCACTTCGGCAACCAGCTTAATTTCAAACTGTTCGAGGTAACGCAGCCCTCCGTGTACAAGTTTAGTAGAACGGCTGGATGTACCCGCTGCGAAGTCCTGCATTTCGATGCAGGCTGTGTTAAGCCCACGGGCTGTAGCGTCCAATGTAATACCCGCTCCAGTAATGCCGCCTCCGATGACAAGCACGTCGAGGTGGGTCTCTGTCATATTTCTCAAACGCGCTTTGCGTGATAGTGCAGAAAAATGTTGATCTGCCATTCATTTCATCCCCTTTTGAAATATCCGAGAGTAAAAAAGACCGCAGATATCCTCTTCTGGTGTGAAGGGTATCTGCGGTCTCTCTGCATCTCCGACCATTTATTAACTTAACTTCATTGTAATCGCTCGTCCATTCAATTGCAACCGATATGTTTACTTAAACGCCCGTGCTGCATCAACCGCTTTTTTCCAACCTGCATAGTGTTCTTCCCGTTTTTCTTTTTCCATATGCACGTCGAATGATTTTTCAAGCTCCCATTTATCTATAAGCTCTTCTTTGTTTTTCCAAAAGCCTGTGGCAAGACCGGCAAGATAAGCCGCTCCGAGTGCCGTGGTTTCAAGTACATACGGGCGTTCCACCCGGACATCAGCCATATCACACTGGAACTGCATAAGGAAGTTATTCGGCACAACGCCGCCGTCAACGCGCAATGTTTTTACTTCCATACCCGCATCTTCCCTCATAACGTCAAGCACGTCCTTCGTCTGGTAAGCGAGTGCTTCAAGCGTCGCCCGGATAAAGTGCTCTTTTTCCGTACCACGTGTCAGGCCGAATACAGCCCCCCGCACTTCGCTGTCCCAATAAGGAGCCCCCAGGCCGGTGAAGGCCGGGACCACGTATACGCCCTCATTGTCGTTTACACGCAGCGCATAAGCTTCAGAATCTGAGGAAGAGTCAATCAGGCGCATGCCGTCTTTTAGCCACTGCACGGCTGAACCCGCCACAAAAATACTTCCTTCAAGCGCATATTTCACTTTCCCGTCAAGACCCCATGCGATGGTTGTAAGCAGTCCGTTGTTTGAGTGAATCGGAGTCTCTCCCGTCTGCATCAGCATAAAGCAGCCCGTGCCGTAAGTATTTTTGACCATACCTTCGTCGAAGCACGTTTGTCCAAACAAAGCTGCATGCTGATCACCGGCTGCTGAGGCGATTGGTATCTCTTCCCCAAAGAAATGATAATTTACCGTATGGCCGTAAATTTCCGACGACGATTTCACTTCAGGAAGCATCGTTTCGGGAATGTCCAGCATCTGTAGAAGTTCCTGGTCCCAGGTTAGGTCATAAATGTTAAACATCATCGTACGCGAGGCATTGGAATAGTCCGTTACATGAGCCTTGCCGCCGGTTAGCCTCCAGATCAGCCACGTATCAATCGTTCCAAACAACAAATCTCCCTGCTCTGCTCTTTCTTTCGTTCCATCAATATTATCAAGAATCCATTTTACTTTCGTTCCCGAAAAGTAAGGGTCAAGCAGAAGACCGGTTTTGCTTCTTACCATGTCTTCATATCCCTGCTGCTTTAATTCATCACAAATAGTGGCAGTCTGCCGGGACTGCCATACCAATGCGTGATACACTGGTTTTCCGGTGTGCTTGTCCCACACCACTGTGGTTTCACGTTGATTTGTAATGCCGATCCCGCTGATCTGCTTTGGAGAAACTTCATTGTTCTCAAGCACTCCGGCAATACAGCCGAGCACACCGGACCAGATTTCATTGGCATTGTGTTCCACCCAGCCGGCGCGGGGAAAATACTGCTCCAACTCACGCTGTTCACTGCCTACAATCCGGCCTTCCTGATCAAACAATATAGCTCTTGAACTGGTCGTTCCCTGGTCTATTGCGAGAATGTATTTCTTTTCAGTCATCGTTGTTTCCTCCACTTATCTTTTCTCTATTTTGGCCACAGTGATTTTTCCGTCGTCGATATGGCCGATGCTCCTGCACTCCAAGCAGCAGAAACCTCTTCCTGCGAACGAATAAGGCCACCTGCAATAACAGGCACATTTTTATTTTCTGCTACTTCCTTAATCATAGATGGTACAATACCCGGCAGAAGCTCCACCATGTCTGGTTTAATGTCTTCAAGCAGCTTATAGCTTGTTTCAAGCGCGAGTGAATCCAGTAAAAACAAGCGCTGCACTGTGATAAGGTTGTTTTTTTTGGCAGTTGTAAGAATCTGCCGGCGAGTGCTGATCAAACCGTCCGGACGGATATTCTGGCACAAATACTGGGCTGCAGAATCGTCATGGGCGAGTCCCTGGACCAGATCTGCATGCAAAAGCACTTTTTTATCCGCCCGTTTGCTTAACTGCATCAGGCTTTTAAGCTTTGCCAAATGCACGTTCAAAATGACTACGTACCGTCCGGAGGTTTTGAGCGCTTTTTCAAACTCCCTTTCATTACGGGCGGCTGGCAGAATTTTTTGGCCGGTAAGCATATCTTTCCCCCTTTATCTCCCTTTCGCGTTCAAGCTTTTTGAATTACGACTGCTTTTAGCTGTGCTATACTTTACACAAATACAAAAAATACTATACAGGTGATGGACGGTGTTCGCAATGACCCAACAAAACGAGACAAAAAATAATGAACTGGCTACCTTTGCCGGCGGGTGCTTTTGGTGCATGGTACAGCCGTTTGACGAGCTGCCCGGCATTATCTCCATTACGTCCGGCTACACCGGAGGCAGTGTCGCAAACCCTTCGTATGAGCAGGTAAAAGCCGGTACCACAGGTCATAGAGAAGCAGTTCAAATTGAATTTGACCCCGCGCTGTTTTCCTATCAGCAGCTGCTCGATCTATACTGGCCTCAAATTGATCCTACCGATCCAGACGGCCAGTTTCACGACCGCGGCCCGCAATACCAGACGGCTATTTTCTACCATAGCGAAGAGCAGCGCCGGCTGGCGGAAGCCTCGAGGCAGCGGGTAGAAGACAGCGGCCGATTCCGTGACCCCGTAGTCACAGAGATCAAACCGGCGGAACCTTTTTATCCGGCTGAAGAATCCCACCAGAACTTTTACAAAAAAGAACGGGAAGCTTATAAAAAAGACCGCGCCCTCTCCGGCCGTGATGAATTTATTGAAGCTCACTGGGACAGTTCCCCGGGGCATTAATAATAAATTATTTTCTATCAAAAAGAGCTTCAGCAGGCAGCATCTGCTGAAGCTCTTTTTATGGACTGAAGGTAAAATCATCGAGCGGCCAGTACCTGATACTCGCTTCCCCGACAATCTGGTTTTCATCTACAAAACCGACGGCATCAGCTCTGCTGTCTTCACTCCTCGGGCGGTTGTCGCCCATTACAAAATAACTGTCTTCCGGGACGGTTGTTTCACCGGTTACCCCCTCAAGTGTAAAGTCCTGAGTGAAGACCCCGCTTGTTTCATTTTTATATTCTTCTAAGTACGGCTCTTCCTGGGCTTCTCCGTTGATGTAGAGAGTATCATCTCTGTATTCTACTGTGTCCCCGGGGAGCCCGATAACTCTTTTAATATAATCACTGTTTTCATTTGCATGGAAAACGATAATATCTGAGTGCTCGGGCTCAGAAAAAGCATAGCCGATCTTGTTAATAATCATCCGCTGCCCGTCTTCCACTGTAGGCAGCATGGAAGGGCCACTAACCACATAGTTGGCAAACAAGAAGCCGCGCACAATGACGACAATTAATACGACGACGACAATTACTTTAATCCAATCCCATATTTCCTTTGACCAATTCGTCATTACCGACTTCCTCCGTTTCTATCTGCCTTTTCACTCTAGCACGGTTTCTGCGGATGAACAATCCAGAAATACATGCAGACTAGAGGCATTATATCATATTTTTTACGGAACTTTCTTTTCCTTTTAATCTTAAAGCCTTCTTTGTCGATATATTAAATATACTGAGGCAAAGGAATTAATTACATGAGAAAACTCTTAGGGCTTATATGGATACTATTATTTATAACCAGCGGGGCAGTGGTTTCCTGGCTGTTTATAAAAGAGCTGAGCAGCACCCAGGCTCTTTCTTCTTTCCTTGAAGAACAGGTGGACGTTTCCAGCGTACCTATTGCCCAGAACAGTTACGTTACCGACCATAAGGGTGATCAAATTGCTGAATACAGGACAGAGGAAGACCGTCGTTACGTATCGCTTTCTCACTTTCCTGAACATGCCAGAGCTGCATTTATTGCCACAGAGGACCAAAAGTTTTACGAACACCAGGGAGTTGATCCTTTAGGCGTTGTACGGGCTCTTATAAGCAATGCAAGTACCGGGAGCATTGAAGAAGGAGCAAGTACAATTACGCAGCAGGCGACAAGAAATATCTATTTCTCTCATCAGCAGACCTATGAACGAAAGGTTGCCGAAGTTCTTTTCGCTTACCAGTTCGAACAATCCTATACAAAAAACGAAATACTGGAAATGTATATGAACACTATTTATTTTGGCGAAGGTATTTACGGTTTCGAAACGGCAAGCCATTCCTATTTTGGCAGGTCAAGCAGTGATCTCTCGCTCGCGCAAACAGCTTTTTTGGCAGCGGTACCGGCTAATCCGTCCTACTATAACCCCGTGGAACATCCCGAGCGGACCCGGGAAAGGCAGCTGTGGATATTGGAAAAAATGAATGAAGCCGAAGTGATAACTGCTGAAGAAAAAATGAGCGCTTCCGAAGAAACTGTTTCCGTAGATTTACAAGAAAGAAATGCCAATCCCTATCCTGATTATACTGATTATGTAAAACATGAATTCAAACAGCTTGTGGCACAAAACGAAGGTTGGGACGAACGGCTCAATCAAGCGGAGGGAAGCGAAAAAGAAGCTCTTTCCGAGAAGCTTAACATACGCACAAACCAGCTCCTTCAGTCCGGTATTACCATCCATACCACCCTGGACACTGATATACAGAATATGCTAATAGAAAAATCCCGCTCCTACTGGCAACAGCGCGGCATAGAAGGAGCCGCCGTTATCATTGATCATCGTGCCGGCGCTCTTACGGCCATGAGCGGCGGGGCAGATTATCATGAATATGAATTCAACCGGGCTTTTCAGGCTTACCGGCAGCCTGGATCAGTATGGAAGCCGCTGCTCGTCTACGGACCGTACCTTGAAGAACACGAGCGTTCGATTCACCAATTAGTTTCTACCAAAAAATACTGTGTTGCTTCCTATTGCCCTGCAAATGAAGGCGGAGCAGCAAAAGAGCGCGTCACGATTAAATCAGCGCTTGCCTTTTCCTACAACACCTCCGCTCTGCGCCTTATGCATCAAACCGGCCTAGAAGCTTCCTTTCAGTACCTCGAGAAGTTTGAGTGGGCGGAATTAACTCCGGCAGACAGGCAGTACGCTGCTGCTCTCGGCGGCGTTGAACGTGGTGTTTCACCAGTGGAATTAACAAGCGCTTACACCGTATTTTCTAACGACGGAACGTACGAGCCACCGCGTGCTATTACTTCTGTTACTGATGCAGATGGAAAGCTCCTGTTTGAATGGGAGTCCCAGGAAACCACCGTCTGGTCTCCTGAAACCAATGATCAAATGCGTGAAGTTCTTCGCGCCACTGTCGTTTCAGGAACGGCTTCCAGCCTGGCAGGTTTTGCAGATGTCAGCGGCAAAACGGGTACTTCAAATGCTACGAGAGACAGTTGGTTTGCCGGCTATGATGACAGGTACACAGTGGGGGTCTGGCATGGATACGACGACCCCCGGCCCCTACCTCCGGATAACAGCGCCATCGCTTTCTGGAAAACGATTTATCCCATGCTTTACGAAAAAAACGAACAGCCTTAGCCGTCCGTTTTTTTCATACTGGCAAACTATGTAAAAAACTATTGTACAAACGTAAAAACGCATATCCCGTCCCAAGAATAAAAAGTCCCCAGAAAGACACATGCAGTAGAAAAAAACCAACCATTCCGGTAAAACGAAGAGAGGAGGCCAGGCGGATGATCAAATACACGAATGACACAAGCGTCGCTCCAATGAAAAGCCCTCCGAGTAGATAAAGTTGGGAAGTAAGAAACAGTGACACTCCCCCAGCTATTAAATAGATCCATCCACAGCTTTGAAGATAAGAGCGGGCGTCTCCAGCTTCATCGTTTAAAAAAAATAACAAGGACAGCCCCATCATTGTATCCGAAATTAATTTTAAGGCAGCAATGATCATAAAAAACGCAAGCATAAGTATAAAAAGCATGGTTAATTTAATTCCATTCTCTGAAAAAAACTCGAGCATGCCCTGATAAACACCGGCCGTTTCTAAAAAAGCGGCGGTATACTGCTGGGTCCAGACGCCAAAGGATAAACAGAAAAATAAAATAGCAAGGATCGGAAAGTGGCTGGTCAAATAGGCATTTTTCATTGCGTACTCCAGGGGTCAGTTAGCATGGACGACATGAAATTGGCGGATCTGATTACCGGTGGCAGCGCTCTCTCTTTTTTCCTGCCCGCCTGATCGATGAGAAGATTTAAAAGAGTCACTTTCAAGCCAGTTCTGAAAGTCTTCCTTGGTCTCCCACTTTGTGAAAACAAGCTGTTTTCCATCTTCTGTCGTTTCGTCTAAAAACAAAAATTCCAAACACCCCGGCACCTGATTCATCTTTTCAGCACTAGCGCCAAAACGTTCCTGAATTTGTTCCTTCGCTTCTGCCGGCACCTCAAGTTCATTAATAACAACGTACATTTTTTATCCCTCTTTCATTATTGTAATTGTGGAAACGCCTGCTGGCGAAGCGCTTCATACACTAAAATAGCTGCCGTGTTGGACAAATTTAATGAACGGACTTTATCATTCTGGGGTATCCGGATACACTTTTCCTGATACTTCTCAGTCACATATTCGGGAAGGCCAGTAGTTTCACGCCCAAATACAAAAAAATAATCTTTCGCCGGATCTGAATAGTCATGCACGGCATATGAAGACGAGCCTACTGTTTCTACAAAGAAAAATTCCGCTTCCGGATACGAGTTCATCCATTCTTCAAGTGAATCATAATAGTGAATCTGCACATTGGGCCAGTAATCACATCCCGCCCGCTTCAACATCCGGTCCTCCGTAGAAAAACCAAGCGGGCGTATTAAATGCAGGTGAGTATCCGTCCCCGCACACGTTCTTGCAATGTTTCCAGTGTTTGCCGGTATTTCTGGTTGAAATAATACCACGTGTAAAGCCAAATCGCTCTCTCCTTCTTTTCCTACCGCGATACCGCCTGCGCTCTTTCTAGTTCAAGCAGTCCTTCTTTTACATGTACTCCCCCGCCAAACCCTACCATTTTCCCGTTTTTCCCAATGACCCGATGGCACGGAACGATAATGGAAACCGGGTTTTTGTTATTAGCCATTCCTACTGCCCGGAAAGCTTTTGGCGAATCAGCTTCTGCAGCAATTTCTGCATAGGACTTTGTCATTCCATAAGGAATACCTTGAAGGGCCTCCCATACTCTTTTTTGAAAAGGCGTCCCCCTCATATCGAGCGGCACCGTAAAATCGGTGCGCTCGTTCGCCTCATATTCTTCGAGCTCCCGGAAAACTTTATTATGCAGAGGATGCAGTTCTGCCCGCAGTCCGCATGAAGCACCGATATGCTTTTTCAGCCAACGGTTTATTCGTTCTTCATTTTCTTTTAAGGAACCAAAGTGCAGCATGCAGACACGGCCTTCGTATATTACTACGGTCACTTCACCTATATTACCGATTGTTCGCGATGCAGCCCACGCCTCCATAATAATCCTCCTTGATACATTTTCTTCTATTATACTCGTTCCGGAGATGTTTTATCCAATGCTTTTGAAATTTCTTCAAGCACTTCTTCGTCTTTTTCCCTGCTGCCAGCATGATGCAGTGCCTCGACTCCTTCCTGCGTCGGCATTTCTCCTAATGCCCAGGCACAGGCCCCTCGTATCACCGGCCGCGGATCGTTACAGAGCAGCTGTACAATTGTCGGTATCGAGGATTTTTCTTTCATATGGCCGAGAGCGATCAGGGCGTTACGCTGAATTGGTTTTTTTCCTCTCCACGAACCGGCAATGTATCCGAATTTTTCTTTAAACTCCCGGTTAGAAATTGTTAATAACGGTTCGAGCAGTGGCTTCACTACTTCCGGCTCCGGTTCAAATTCCGGGTGGTTATGGAAATCTACCCCTTTATTTTCCGGACACACCTGCTGGCAGGTGTCGCATCCGTACAATCTATTGCCAAGCTTATGGCGGTAGCGCTCCGGCAGCGCTTCCTTCGTCTGCGTCAAATAGGCGATACACTTTTTCGCGTCAAGCTGTCCCCCCTGAATCAAAGCATCCGTGGGGCATAAATCCACACAGCGGTTGCACGTGCCGCATTGATCCATCAGCGGAGTATCCTCCGGCAGGTACAGCGTAGTAATCATTTCGCCTAAATAAACATGCGAGCCGAATTCAGGGGTAATTATAGCGCAGTTTTTGCCGCTCCATCCAATGCCCGCACGCTCTGCCACTGCACGGTCCGATAATTCACCAGTATCAACCATCGATTTACACTCTGCTCCCGGAACCGTTTCTTGTATGAAGGTCTCCAGTTGGTTTAATTTATCCCGCAGGACGTCATGGTAATCTTTGCCCCAGGAAGCACGGCAAAACTGGCCTCTACGTGCTCCAGGGCGATTCTTTGGCGCCTCCGGAAGCTTCGTGGGATATGCGAGGGCGATAGATATAATCGTTGTCGCTTCCGTCAGGAGAAGCTCAGGGTGCGTTCTTTTATCAATATCGTCTTCTTCAAAGCCGGACTGATAGTTCAGCCGCTGCTGTTCTTTCAGCCTTGCTTTTAAGGTTACAAAGGGGGAGGCAGAAGCAAAACCTACTTTATCAATGCCGATAGATTCCGCAAATGCCTGAATTTCCTCTTTTAATTCCTGTGCCGTTCGCATGGACGGCCCTCCTTTATAAATCATTTCGCCGGAGTCTGTGAAAGTGGTATGATACATTATGAGCTAGACATGAAGGGGGATATATATGCTCAAAGACATTTCTATTTCTTCTGCTGTTTTTAAAATTATTCCTTCTTTTCAATGCGGCGTCAACATCTACCGCGACATTGTTATTGATGACTCCCCTGGAATGCTTCGGGGGCGCGTGGACTTCTTCCATAAACAAATCCAGATGGATCTGCTTGATCAGTCTGTCTATGACTATACAGGTGTTCGGCAGTGGCAACAAATATTAGAACAGGCAGGGCTTATTGACCGTTCGCTGCCACCTCTCCATGAACAGCTGCACAAAAATTTACAGGCAGATAATATCCCGCCTTCTGAGCATTCCGGTGAAGACCTCATTCATTTTTTTAATCTTCAGTATGAAACTCCGGTTATATTGATCGATGCAGATACTGTCTTCGATTATGTAAAAATCGGCTTCGGCGTAGAGCAGGACCAGCTTCAGATCACTGAAAACCATCTCCATCCGATGTACGGACAAATTATCGCCAAAGACCGCAAGAAAACATTGGCCTCATTAAGCGGACCAGGCCTGGACAGCAGAACCAGCCGTTCGACTACTACAGCAATACAATTAACCTTTATACGGCCACAGCTCTCCAATGATTCTGCTGCTGAACTTACTCAGGCAGTGGGAGATATGTTTACTCAAATTCACGGAGGCACCGTAGAAAGCCGTCTTCTGCGCGCAGCTTCTCCTGTCTGGGAGTTCTCCTTATAATTATAAAAAAAGTCTCTCCTTTTTAAAAAGGAAAGACTTTTTCTTTATATCCAGCTTTCGCATTTAAAATTAAACATAAAAATAACGCTTCTCTCTAGAAACGTTTTCCTGGCTCGTTAAATGGTAGCGAAGGTGGGACTCGAACCCACACGTCCAGAGGACACTTGATTTTGAGTCAAGCGCGTCTACCGGTTCCGCCACTTCGCCGTTCAACTAAAAAATGGTACCGAGGGCCGGACTCGAACCGGCACGGTTGATGACCAACCGCAGGATTTTAAGTCCTGTGTGTCTACCAATTCCACCACCCCGGCAGGCGTTTGCTTCTCTTTAATAATGGAGGCGGTACCCGGATTCGAACCGGGGGATAAGGGTTTTGCAGACCCGTGCCTTACCACTTGGCTATACCGCCATTCCAGAGAATGGCTTAATGCTTATGTTAATAATGGAGCGGAAGACGGGATTCGAACCCGCGACCCCCACCTTGGCAAGGTGGTGTTCTACCACTGAACTACTTCCGCAATTGGCTGGGCTAGCTGGATTCGAACCAGCGCATCACGGGACCAAAACCCGATGCCTTACCGCTTGGCTATAGCCCATTATCCAATATGGGGCGATTGGTGGGAATTGAACCCACGCGTGCCGGAACCACAATCCGGTGCGTTAACCACTTCGCCACAACCGCCATATGAACATAACACATTAAAAATGGCAGGGGTAGTAGGAATCGAACCCACATTGGCGGTTTTGGAGACCGCTGTTTTGCCATTAAACTATACCCCTGTATAAGTGGTGGAGGGGGACGGATTCGAACCGCCGAACCCGAAGGAGCGGATTTACAGTCCGCCGCGTTTGGCCAACTTCGCTACCCCTCCACATATGGTGCCGGCCAGAGGACTTGAACCCCCAACCTACTGATTACAAGTCAGTTGCTCTACCAATTGAGCTAGACCGGCATTTTTTGAATGGTGGCTCGAGACGGAATCGAACCGCCGACACGAGGATTTTCAGTCCACTGCTCTACCGACTGAGCTATCGAGCCACATTAGATATTGTTGCCATAAATTGATTCAATGAAGCAATTCGGAATAGACAACTGAAATTATACCTTATTCATTTTGTTTGTCAATACGAATAAAGGTAAAATGGCGGGCCTGACGGGATTTGAACCCGCGATCTCCTGCGTGACAGGCAGGCATGTTAACCACTACACCACAGGCCCTTTTGGTTGCGGGGGACGGATTTGAACCGACGACCTCCGGGTTATGAGCCCGACGAGCTACCAGACTGCTCTACCCCGCGATATAAAATATATGGTGGAGGATGACAGGATCGAACTGCCGACCCCCTGCTTGTAAGGCAGGTGCTCTCCCAGCTGAGCTAATCCTCCGTGAATGGTGACCCGTACGGGATTCGAACCCGTGTTACCGCCGTGAAAGGGCGGTGTCTTAACCACTTGACCAACGGGCCTCTGAAATAAATATGTATGGCGGAGAGCGAGGGATTCGAACCCTCGAGACGGGAATGCCGCCTACACGATTTCCAATCGTGCTCCTTCGGCCACTCGGACAGCTCTCCAGTGGCTCCGCAGGCAGGATTCGAACCTGCGACCAATCGGTTAACAGCCGATTGCTCTACCACTGAGCTACTGCGGAATATAATAAAAAAAGCCCGGCAGCGATCTACTTTCACGGGGGGAGAGCCCCCGGCTATCATCAACGCTGAAGAGCTTAACTTCCGTGTTCG